>DAJW01000116.1:0-1978 GCA_002496485.1 Euryarchaeota archaeon UBA36 | reverse complement strand
ATGCCTGGAAAGGTAAATCCAACTCAATCAGAGGCATTAACAATGGTATGCTGTCAAGTTATGGGAAATCATACTTCAATATCAATTGGCGGATCACAGGGAAATTTCGAACTTAATGTGTATAAACCGATGATAATCCACAATCTTCTACATAGCATTCGAATAATATCAGACTCTTGTTATTCTTTTTCCGATAAGTGTATTGTTGGATTAAAAGCAAATAGGGAGAAAATTTCTCAACATCTTGAAAATTCACTTATGTTAGTCACCGCCCTTAATCCACATATAGGTTACGATAAAGCTGCTAAGATTGCGAAGAATGCCCACGACAATAATCTGACATTAAGACAAAGTGCAACCCAATTAGGTTTGGTGAGTAATGACGAATTTGATGAATGGGTAAAACCAGAACAAATGATAGGGCCATCAGATTAATAATAAATCTATGAATAAGATAAGAAATATTTTAGGACCAATGAAATAAAGGTGGGAGCAACAGGGGTTCAGCACATGGGGGAGCTTCCCCCCCTGTTAACTCCGCAGGGTCCGGTCGGTTCCGGGCCCGAAGGCCCGGTTCTTCCCGGGTGACGTACTCAGTCGTCAGATTCCTATGGAACTACTTGTGTTCCTTCGTATCGAGAATCGCTCCTCTTATTTCAGATTCTAAGAAATCTCTTTCTTTTCCTCTTATTCGTTTATTTCCATATTTTTTTCATTTTATTTATTTCCACGAATCAGTACTACTTCCTCCACGGTTCTCACCGCTCTTGTTGTATCGTTTTCTCGCACGGTTTTTATTCCGGTTGTTCCCACGATCGTACTCAAAGATTGTCTCCTCCCTAATTGTACGTGTACCTCTGCAGCTCTTTACTTGCTTTCCTCTATCCTTGCGTCAAGATTTTTCCAATTATTTCGCTACCGTTAATTCATCCACATGATGAAATTAACTTATACCTGATTTTCTTTCGTTAATCAGTTCTACCGCCCCAAATTTGGGGTTCGGTTTCTGTGGCCCGCGAGTTGCGTCGAAACGCCCTCACACCACTCCTCTGAAGCGGCAAAATTCACAGGAACGTACTAGGCTCATAAACCTTTCGCGAAATTAGACGCAGTACAACGGAAATGAAGGTCTAGAAGAGATAATTTCCACTGTAAATTAATCGCGGATCAACTTCTCTATCTTACTTCTAAGGAGTGCCCTTTTTTCCGCATCATTTTCATCTTCTTTGTAATTGAAAATTCTACTTCTAATAACTTCAGTTTCTAAAATCATGATTTTTCCTTCATTATCTCCGAGAGCAATAATTTCATCGAGGGCATAAATTTTTACTATCCTTTTATCATGCTTTATTTGAAGATCAATTAAGCCAGTTTTCTCATTAATAATTTTTAACAAAGCAAAATCTTTCCATATACAAGACCAAATTGCAATGTTTCCATTTAGAGATGGCCCAAATATAATGAAGTCTATTGGGCCACTAACATCGATTTGCCAATTTCCAACTTCCCTTTCAGAATATATTTCTCCCGTTTCAAAACTTGCTACCCACCCTCTATCAGATAATACAGATTTAATTGGTTTATCAAAAAAATATGATTTCATTATAGAGCGCTTAAATAGTGTTATTCCACCATTGCTATGACCCAAACAGATTTCACCAATTTTGGAATAATCACCCGATATAACCGGGCCTTCATTTTCTAATTCAATATATTTAGGAGATAAGCCAACCTTCAATTCAGCATATCCTTTAGGTCCACTTAATCCCACAAATGCTGTCTTATTTTTTACGAAAATGAACCAAGCCTTTCCACTAATTTCCCATCTATCTTCAAGTTCACCCGTATCATTAAACAATAATACACTTGACCCTTCATAATCTTGTATTTCAAATTTATAAGTCGAAGAAGTAACCCATAACCTATCTTTTTCTACGAATAAATAGTCACTTACGCCACCTACAGCTTTACTCCAAAT
>DAJW01000077.1 GCA_002496485.1 Euryarchaeota archaeon UBA36 | reverse complement strand
GGTGTTGGAGACAATACTGATGATGACTCTGACGGTGATGGAGTTCCAAATGGATTAGATGCATTCCCTCTAGATAGTGGGGAATCTTCTGATCGAGATAGAGACGGTGTTGGAGACGATGAAGATGCATTCCCTGATGATCCGAGCGAATATATCGATACTGACGGAGACGGTGTTGGAAATAATGCTGACACGGATGACGATAGTGATGGAGTATCTGATTCATTAGATGATTTCCCGTTGGACCCAACTGAGAGTAAGGACACTGACGGAGACGGTGTTGGAGACAATGCTGATGCATTCCCTAACGATGCTACCGAGAGAACGGACACTGACGGAGACGGTGTTGGAGACAATGCTGACAAGTTCCCAAGTGACAATACGGAGTGGGTAGATTCAGATAGTGACGGAACAGGAGATAATTCTGATGCATTCCCTAACGATCCAACGGAAATCGTGGATTCAGACGGAGACGGTGTTGGAAATAATGCAGATGCTTTCCCATATGATAATACTGAAACCAAAGACTCGGATGGAGACGGTGTTGGAGACAATGCGCAAGCTGCTAATGATGCAAATGTAGATACTGAGCCCGTGTCTGAAGATGAAGGCGGATTATTAGGTCTACCTGGTTTCTCTGCAACTTTGGGAATAGTGTCCATGCTAGGTGCTGCAATTCTGGTTTCAGGACGACGTAAAGATTGAGTGGTCCTCACCTTCTATAGGTGAGGGCCCTCAAGGCCTAACTAATGTCGTTAACCTCGGGTTTGGTTTTACCAAGGACGGGGAGGAAAATTCGTAACAGAATGGTTTTAGCGGCAATGACCAATAAACAATCTTTTGATGATGGTACCCTATCTGATGAAGAAATTAACTGGCTTTTACGTAGAGCTGAGGGGGGTTTCGGAATAATTACCACTGCTGCAAGTCACGTTAGTCAGTGTGGTAAAAGTTGGGAAGGGGAAATGGGAGTTTGGGGCGACCATCAACTAAGGAAATTAACTGAATTAGCGAGTGGAATTAGACAAAGAGGCTCTATTGGTTTGGTTCAAATATTTCATGGTGGACTTAGGGCACCTAGATCTCTGACATCTAAACAACCAGTTTCTGCGAGTATTAATCTGGAAAAGGGGGTCGAAGAAGAATCACGAGAATTATCAGATTCTGAGATTGAGAATTTGATTCAGGATTTTGGAAATGCCGCAAAAAGATGTGAGCAAGCTGGATTTGAAGGAGTTGAAATACATGGAGCACATGGATATTTAATTTCTCAGTTCTTAGGAAAGAAGACCAATAGAAGAAAGGATCGATGGGGTGGAGAATTAATCGATAGATCTCTATTTCTTAGAAAAATTGTTGAATGTGTTCGAAAAAATACTTCTGAAGAGTTTTTAATTTGTGTTAGAATATCTCCAGAGCATGATGTGGGAATTACAATTGATGAAAGTTTGGGGCTTTCTGAATTATTAGTAGAAATGAATATTGATATTTTGCATATTTCATGTTGGGATATCTTCTCTAGTGCTTCTGATGATTTAGATTCAAAAAGAACAATAACCCGTAGATTCAGTGAGATTTTACAAAATAGAATTCCTCTCCTAACTACAGGATCAATTTGGAATGAAGAAGATGGAGATTTTGCACTATCCGAGGGTGCAGATTTAGTAGGAGTAGCTAGAGTAGCAATTGCCCATCCTGATTGGGCAAATAAAATAGGAAAATCAGATTATAGTCCAATTAAACCACCTTTTACTCCTGAACACTTAATGGATGTAGAGTTGAGTCCTATTTTCATTGATTACATGAGAAGATGGAAGGGATTCGTAACTGATGGAAAGTAATGATTTTCTTAGTGATAGAATAGAAATGCTGCACCTAAAATTGTATATGCTCCCAATAACATAGCCCCTTCGAGCCAATTAGAACGCCCATCTTCAGCAATGGAGTTGACAATCAATACTGAAAGGAAGACAGAGATAGTTTCCAGTAACCCAAATTCAAATGTGAGAGGGACATTAAGAAACCAAGAAATTAGTACCATGAATGGAGCTACAAATACTGCAATCTGAGTAGATGAACCCATGGATATAGCGAATGATAGTTCCATCTTATTTTTTCCAGCTACTACAACAGCAGTGAAGTGTTCAGCTGCATTTCCGAAAAATGGCAATAGTATTACGCCTATGAATAAATAGGGGAGGTCAAATTCATCTGCTGCAACTTCCACTGAATGAACTAATATATGTGCCATCCAAGAAACCAAGACAGTGGACAGGATTAGTAAAATTATAGAATCTCGCTGTGACATTTCTGATTCTTCGAAATGTGCTCCTTCGGTTGCAAAAAGATGTACGTGTGTTTTGAGTTGAAATAATAAAAATAAAAAGTAAATTGATATGAGAATTAAAGAAGCAATATGACTAAGATTGGATAGTCCATCAATACCCCTTTCACCTTCTACAGAATATGAGTATACTGAAGGAACTATCAGAACTAGCATAGACAATAGAAGTAAAGACCCATTAGATCTGCTTGCATTTGTCGAAAAGGTTTGTTCAGAGTGATGTATCCCTCCCCATACAAAAGATAGGCCCATAATTAATAGTAGATTTCCTAAAATACTTCCAATAAGACTTGCTTGAACCAAGTTAATCATAGTAGATTGAGTTAAGATTCCTTCTGGTGTAGCTAGATCGGCATTGGATGCAGCAATAATGGCAAAAATAGCAATTATCATCTCAGCAGCATTACCAAATGTGGCATTCAATAGTCCACCTACGGATTCAGAAGTCCTCAGAGCTATTTCTTCGGTAGCTCTTCCCATCAGGAATGCTAGTGGCATTATAGCTATTAAAGAACAAAAGAAAGCTAGAGAAAGATTGTGTTGATATTCAAAATATACTGATAGTGGTAAGAAAATTAACAATAAATTTAGTTTGCTTTGTCTAAATGAGAAACTCTGAAGCCAAGTAACGTACTCTGTCATATCTTGCGGGCAAAGTATAGTAAAGGTCAATGTTACGCTTATCGCAGTATTCTTACATCAATTGTACTCGCGAAGTTTATGGGTGACAATCTAAGAATAGCACTGACTGGAACTCCTGGAACCGGTAAGTCAAGTCTAGCCAGAATAATTAGTGAAAATGGGATTATTGTAGAGAGTTTGGAAGAAATTGCTGTCCGTTTATCATGTATAGGCGATCCAGAAGAGGATGGTGTAAGACCAATAGATATCGATAAACTAAGAGGGACTTTAGAAGAGGAATGGTCAGAAAGACCTCAATGTAATACTATAATAGAGGGTCATTTGTCTCATCATTTTCAGGTAGATTGTATTGTGATTTTGAGATGTCACCCTCTAATATTAGAAAATCGTTATCGGAAAAGAGGTTATACACTCAAAAAAATTACTGAAAATACTGAATGGGAAATTTTAGGTGGACCTTGGAATGAAATAAATTTAGAAAAATCATGTATTGAATTTGATTCCTCGAAATTGACTACTCAACAGATATTTGAGGGTTTTATGTCTTGGATTGCAGATGGGTTCAAGCCAATGGACGCTAGCAAGGTAATAGATTGGGTTACAAGGATGGATGAATAATGTTTGAAAAAATGAGAGCAAAATGGACTGAAATTATTCAGCCTCTAGTTTCAAGACTCGGGAATTTAGATCCTAGTATCTTAACTTGGATGAGTTTACTAATTGCATTGATTGCATTCTATCTAATTTCTACTTCAGAAATGAGTACTAGCGGAGCAGTGGCCATAATTATTGGAATTATCCTAATATTGGTAGCAGGGATACTAGATGCTTTAGATGGTGCTTTGGCAAGGCATCAGGGCGTGGATGGACCGTATGGAGATTTTTTGGATCATACTATTGACAGGGTAGTAGATATCGGTCTTTTATTAGCAATAGGGATTAATGCTTCCTTTGTACAGGAATTTAGTTCGGGAATTTTGGCTGCACTTATGACTCTATTAGGATCTTACATGGGAACTCAGGCTCAATCAGTAGGATTGAATAGAATATATGGTGGTTTTTCTCGTGCTGATAGACTTGTTCTTACATTAGTGGGTTTGATTTGGGCTGCTTGGCAAGCTCAAACAGGTAATGGTGGAATCGATTTAACAATTTACGATGAAATATTTAGAATTCTAGTTCTTTGTAATGACCAATTAAATGGTATGACATTTGCAATTTCTGTATCGGCTTGGGGTGGATTATACACATTCATAGTTAGATTTATCAAAACCCGTAACGCTTTACTGGGTTAGTGGAGGAAATATTATCCTCTGAAAATCAACTTTTACGAATGAATTTGAGGGCAATAGTTATCCTCTATACAACACGCCTGAATTATTGTGAAGCATCTGATTGAAAGAGTATTAGAACTCCAAGATGATGAAATCAGCCCAGTTAACGGGAAAGAAAAAGAAGAAAACCCTGATCTGGAAGAGTTACTGAAATCTCTGCAACCTAAGATAAGAGTCTTCGGATGTGGTGGATGTGGATCAAACACTGTAGCTAGGTTGGAGCAAGAAGGATTGTTTGATGGAGAGTACGTCAAGGGGATGGCGGTAAATACAGACGCTCAGCACCTACTTAGAGTAAGTGTGGAAAATAAACTACTGATAGGTCGCACAGCCCGAGGCAGGGGGGCTGGTGGCGATCCAGAAATGGGTGAACAGGCAGCCTATGAGTCCGAAAGAGTATTGAAGACTGAAATAGAAGATTGTGATTTAGCTTTTATTACTGCTGGTCTCGGTGGGGGGACTGGGACTGGCAGTGCACATGTAGTAGCAAGATTAGCTAAATCGTCCGAAGCATTGACTATTGCTGTAGTTAGTTATCCATTTTTATCAGAAGGAGCTATTAGGAAGCAGAATGCTGAATGGGGTCTAGAACGATTAAGAGAGGTTTGTGACACTGTAATTGTTTTACCAAACGAAAGATTACTTGAAGTTGAAGGAGTTCGTGATTTACCTTTAGATGCTGCTTTTAGAGTGGCAGACGAGCTTTTGATGAGGAGTATTTCTGGAGTCTCGGAGATGATTGCAAAAGAAGGAGTTGTAAATTTAGACTTTCAAGATTTGCGATCTGTTATGGAGAATGGTGGTGGAGTTGCAATGATTGGACTCGGTGAAGCATCAAGAGAAGAAGGGGCAGAAAAGGCAACAATGGAAGCGTTACAATCTCCTTTGCTTGATATTGATATTTCAGACGCTAGAGGGGCGTTAGTAAATGTTGTAGGCGGTCCTGGACTAACTTTAGGAGAAGCCGAACACTGTGCAAAGATAATTAGAGAAAGTATTAATCCTTATGCAAGGATGATTTGGGGAGTTACCACTGATAACTCAATGGGTAATGATATTAGAGTATTACTCGTTTTGACGGGCGTAAAGAGTGAACACATACATGGAGCATCAATGCACACCCAGATGAAAAATCTACGCAGCAGAACTGTAGAGTTTGTAAGTTAGTATTTTTTATTGGTTTTTTTATTTCAATTCTCCCGGCGCCCTTAAATGGAGTCTGTGGGTCGCCATGATACCTTAAGGTGGCAGAAATGGCTATTGAAAATTCTAATGTTGGTCGAGTTGAAGAAATAGCTCAGTCTTGGCAGGATGAAATTGAGGGTAGAGTGAAGGGGCTGCAGACAGGTTCTTACGCAAGAATTCTTAAAATGGCAAAAAAACCTTCCAAGCAAGAATTTAGACAAACAGTGATTGTTTGTGGGATTGGAATGTTTGTTCTAGGTGCAATAGGTTTTGTAATTTTAGCTCTAATGGTGAATGTTTTTCCACCATTTTTCAATTGGCTAACTGGTTGAGGTGACATAATGTCAGAAGCATTCACTGTTTATCTAAGAAGCGGAGAGAAAACACTCCTAATGCAAAGATCGGATGAAGTGGCTGATTTTCCTGGAGCCTGGGATGGAATATACGGAATAGGTGATCCAAGTAGTTTGGAAGTAGTGATTTCCCGAATTACTGAATGTACAGGAATAGAACCAGATAATCTACAATATGTTAGATCTGGGAAGGCTAGGGGTTTAGAATTCGGAAACAGATTAAATGATGTCACGCCAATGCTTTTTGTTACTGGAGAGTCGGGAGTTGTTAATGGGGCCTTGTACAAAAATCACGAATGGATTGACCCGGGCAAAATTAAGGACAAGAAATATTCAACTCCTCAACTTAGAGAAATGTACGGGGATGTTGCCTCTTATCTTTATATCCTAAAAACTTCAATTGGACAAGAGCAGAACGTTGCAAGTGAGATTAGAGCAAGATTGTCGGGGACTGGTTCATTAAAGGATATCCAAGACAAAATTTTTGGAGTTCTTACTCCACCTAATATGAAAGGTTATATTTTTGTTGAAGCTACTGCTTTACATCACGTTCAGAAATTAATTGGTAGAGTGGGTGTAGGCGTTACTCCTCTAAAAAATTGTAGTAAGGTCTTAGATGGAGAGTCTCCTCTAGAAGATATCTTGCCTTATTTGGAGCCTAAAGCTGCAACTTCTGGTATTGAAGAAGGATGTATTGTCGAAATAGTAGGTGGAGCCTTTAGAGGTCAAGCCGCAAGAGTAATTAGAGTAACTGAGTCAAAAGAAGAGGTAACTGTTGAGTTATTTGAAGCTGCTGTTCCAGTTGCATTGACTGTCAGAGCGGATCAAGTTAGAGTTACGCAAAGAGTAGAATGACCAGATTTTCGGAAATTTATCTTAGCATTATTCTCAAATAGGGAAAGCAGGTCGGCCGGTTTCACTGAAGGTGGCGAAGGGTATGTCAGCACGAGATGAAACACCTCATACAGTATTGAAAACACTGGGAAAGAAGAAGTGTAATGGGTCGTGGGAAGAAGCCACTGAAAGTCTTACTATTGATCAAGTAAAAAGTATTGCAGAGACTAAAAAAGATAAATTGACAGGAAAGACATTGTATGCTAGGTGTAGGGAAGTCATGGGTACTTGTGTTTCTATGAGAGTTAAAATTGAAGGCATGGAGCCTAAAGTTGCACTGAAAGCTATGAGTAAGGGGGAGTTCCAAGAACATTTTAGCTAGAAGTCACGAATTGCGGGAGAGGTTATCCTCGCTTACCGCGGAGGTGAAAAAATATGAAAGAAAATTTACAATCTGCCATACAAAGCGCTATTGAGCAAGCTCCCGAGAGAAGTTTTGTAGAGTCTGTAGAAATTGCATTTACAATTAGAGATGTTGATTTGAAAGTGCCTACGAATAGAATTCAAGAGGAAGTCAGGCTTCCTTCAGGTAGAGGTAAACCAGTAAAAATAGCGATGTTTGCCGGTGGAGAGATGGCAGCAAAAGCAAAAAAAGCTGGAATTGATGTCATTGATCCAACAACAATCGAAGATCTGGGTGGTAATAGACAAAAGGCTAGAAAAATGGCTAAGAGTTTTGATTTCTTCCTATCAGAAATACCGCATATGGGTACTGTTGGAAGATTTCTTGGAGCAGTTCTTGGGCCTAGGGGGAAAATGCCACGACCGGTTCCACCGAATCTTGAGCCTGGAAATATGGCTTCTGGACTGAAAGATACTGCAATTGTAAGATCTAGAGATAAAGTTACTTTTCATACTGCAGTTGGTTCAAGAGAGCAAGGAATCGAAGATTTAGCATTAAACGCTATTGCTGTTTGGGATAGAGTAACTGGGAAATTAGAGAGAGGTGCTGGGAATATTCGTTCTTGCTATGTAAAAACATCAATGGGGCCATCGATAAAGGTTGAGGTGGTAGAATGATTCCAAAGATTGCTGGTTGGAAGAAGAATAGAGTCTCTGAACTTACTGAGATTTTTAATAGAAATGGTTCGTTTGGAGTTATTGATGTAGCTGGGGTTCCTGCCAGTAATATGATTAGCATGAGAACGGATCTTCGAGATAGGATGACCATAACAATGGCAAAAAAATCACTTATCAGATTAGCTTGGTCTGAAGCTGGAAAGCCTACTGAAGAGCTTGAGAAATTACTTGAAGGGGCAGACCAACCATGTGTTGTTCACAGCGATGGAATGAATGCCTTTGAGATTTTTAATGAATTAGCTAAAACACGCCAGGGTAGGGCAGCTAAAGCTGGAGAGAAGTTTCCTGAAGACGTAATTATTCCAGCTGGGCCAACAGAATTTGGCCCTGGACCTATAGTAGGTGAGTTCAACGCAGTTGGAATCCCAGCTAAAATAGATAAGGGAAAGGTAGCCATTCAAAGAGAAACAACGTTCAACAAAGGGGATGAAATTTCAGCTGATTTAGGGATAATGTTAGCTAAGCTTGGGATTAATCCTATAGAAATTGGATTGATACTTACTGGTGTAGTCGAAGACGGGCATGTTTTCGATGCCTCTGAATTAGATTTGGATATAGAAGGTTTAACTTCGGATATTATCATGGGAGTGTCAGCTACCTTCAACTTAGCATGCAATATTAGTTGGTTTTCTCCAATCACTCTACCTACCTTGATTTCAAAAGCTTCAGGTGAGTCATTATCTGTAGCAATGGAAGCTGGAATAATCAATGATAAAACTGCTTCCCTATTACTTTCACGAGTTAGTTCTCGTGCATTGGCATTAGCCAGTCAATTAGATTCCTCAGCACTAGATGAAGAAATTGTTGCTTCATTAGGAGCAGTATCGGAAAGTGCTTCCGTCCAAACCTCTGTAGAGACGGAATCTAATCAAGGATCTGAGGAAGATCCTGAAGAAGAGGAAGCAGAGGAAGAAGAGAGCGGTGGGTTCGGTGGACTCGGCGATCTCTTCGGATAGAAAAGGTGAAAAAAATGGAATATGTATATGCTGCAATGTTGTTACATTCTGCAGAGAAGGATATCAGCGAAGATGCTGTCAACTCAGTATTGACAGCAGCTGGAGTAGAGGTTGATGGGGGTCGAGTCAAGGCCCTTGTTGCGTCGCTAAGTTCGGTGGACATTGATGAAGCTATGTCCACAGCAGTGGCTGCTCCTGTAGCTGCTGCTTCTCCTGCTGCTGCATCTGGAGGCGCTGCTGCTGAAGCTGCTCCTGCTGAAGAGGCTGTAGAGGAAGAAGCTGAAGAAGAGGCTGGAGGGTTCGAAGGCCTCGGTTCTCTCTTTGGATGAAGCATCAATTGAATAATAAACGCGGAAACGCCATGGGCGAGGGCCTAAAGGGATTATTATGGTGAGTTCTAGAACTATTGAAATTCCAGTAAGTATTAATCCTACAGATGCCATTCGTGCTATGAGAGAAATTGGTGAATCTGAAGGATGGGCAATGGAGAGAATTGATGATTCTACAATTGTACAAAGATGGGCAATAATAGTACCAATTACCAGAAGTACAAGAGTCTTGGGAATACAAGTCAATGGTGGAAAAAGTGATGGTCTAATATTGAGAACATGGAGTTTTATACCTGGGTCAGCTGGAAGAATTTCTTTTGTTTCCTTTTCTATTCCAGATTCATTTGATGGATTAGATTGGAACGACTTTCTAGAGGAATGGGTATCTAGACTACCTAGATGTCCGTGGAAATGGAGTTTTATTGAAAGATCTGTAATAGGCTATCTTATTCCAGAATTTAGAATTTCTAGAAAAAGATTTGCTAATGAAGGAATTGATTTGAATAAATGGAAATCATCAGATTAATTATGAATTAGCAAAAAACTACTCTATTAGTAGAGTAATTGATATAGAAGATTGGTAAGAATACTAATAAGATGGACTTTCAAGACTTAGTTGATACTCCAAGAAAGGTCAAAGTCCTAGTAGGTACTATTGCATTATTATTGTTGTTTCCCGTATATTTTGCTTCAATTCCCTCATTGATCAATGGGGATGTAGTTGAAGGTAGGACTGTGGGACTATCCGGAATGCTATCAATTAGTTTCGAAGAGAATGAGACAACGATGATTGAATCTGTAGTTTTAGATGATGAAGAGAGTTATGAAACTGTATTTGATATTAATATTGAAGAAGGTAAGAATATAGGTTATGTTCAACTTACTGTAACTTGCTTCGATAATGATGATCCGGGTCCCGGATTTACAGATAGTGTTGAGGGAAATAGTGATGTAAGTTCTGTAAATGGTGATTTTGATGATAAAAATGGAGATGGTGAATGTTCTGGTGGAGATAGTGGATTTTCATTTAGATGGGATATTACACAAAATTATACTGGGGACTCATATACTGAAGAGGGTGATGAAAGCAGAATCAGAGATAAGTGGTCTGACCAAGGATTAGGTAGAGGGTCTTGGGTTGCCATAATTACTGCTCAGATTAGTTCGCCACCAGGGCCAGTGATTGGAGATATTGTAGATTCTGACGAAGAATTTGAAATTACTTGGACCTTAGTGACTTATGAGTTAGAAATTAGTGAAACCAGTGCATAAAGATATTCGGTGTTCGAAATTACACTAGATGTATGCATATTATATAATAGAATGGAGAAATTTGGCACCATTTAATATATGAATGTGCTTACCCAAATACATGGGAATGAAATTTATAAATGGAAAAACCCCAAAGAAAACCGTAGTGATGGGAGCATTACTGGCAGTCCTGTTCGGAGTAGGGAGTGTGTCTGGAGCAACCAGTGCAAACGAATTACTTCGTGATGGCGATACAGTTGGAATGACCTTCTGGATAGCAACTGCAATGATGTTCGCAGCTACGATTTTCTTTATACTTGAAAGACAGAGTGTAGCTCCAAAATGGAGAACATCAATGACTGTAGCTGCGTTAGTGACTGGTGTCGCATGGTACCATTACACATACATGAGGGAAGCTTGGGCATACACCTATGGTGCCACCTTAGACGCAACAGGAACTGGAACTGGAGACAGTCCACTTGTATTGAGATACGTAGATTGGTTGATCACCGTACCATTGCAAGTAGCTGAGTTTTACTTGGTTCTAGCTGCTGTAGGTGCTGTAACTACTGCACTATTCTTCAGATTATTTGGTGCTTCACTAGTTATGCTGATAGCTGGATTCTTAGGAGAAGCGGGAGAAGCTGACGAAATGATTATGTTTGGAATTGGACTTTTAGCTTGGTTCTACATTATCTATGAAATATGGGCAGGAGATGCAAAGAGTGCTGCAGATACTACTAGTGAGGGTACTCAATTTGCTTTCAAGGCTATGGCTATAATTCTGACAGCTGGTTGGGCAATATACCCAATAGGATATTTCTTGGGAACTGGAGATGATCCTGATGTTGATGCACTCAACATCCTATACAACTTGGCTGACTCAGTCAATAAGGTTGCATTCGGACTAATGGTTTGGTATGCAGCAACAATGGATTCAGAATAAATCTAGAGTCTGATTACGTAAGAGGGGTGGGAGTTCGTCTCCCATCCCTTGATACTTTTATTTCTTGGAAGAGTGTATTTTAATAACTGAGCAATGCTCAATCAAAGAATCTGCTGCAATTGTCATTCCGGTTTTTGCATCAATTGCTCGAATAAAATTTTCACCTAAATCAGAATGGACTAGAAAGGCCAATTGTTTCGCTGTTGTATCTTCAGGAACTAAGACTGCATCGGGTAGTATGTTCCCATCTGCATCAACCCAATGAGTGTCATCATTGACTGGATAAGAAACAATATAGTTAAGTTGGTTGAATACAATGTCACTAAGTAGTCCTATCAAACCACCGCCATCAAAAGAAGAAAGCGACGTAGAAATTCTTCCTAGTGCTTTTCGTTGTTTATTTGACAGTTTGCTTTCTCCTAAATTAGTAATCATAAAATCTGAATTTCCCGGAATTATTGATATCAAACCTGAAGATGCAGCTCTTTGGATTGCTAATTCTGCTTCTGCACTGGTAAAGAAAATTTTTCCGCCCAATTTGTTGACTTCGGATCTTATTTCGTTAATGTCAAAAGACATATTTTCAGCTTTGTTGCCCGCAAAGGAAATTGGGAATAATAACTCCCTCAGGAGAGTAGATAATTTTAGTAAATCATTTGATTCCCATGATTGAGGGTCACTTAAGTTAGGGAATCGTCTCTGAATTTCACTTAATGCCTCTGTACTAATGGAATCCCGAGCTCCAATTCCTGACAGTTTATCTGATAAGTGTTTTTTTATTGCGCTATCTCCCTCTGCTTGAGCTTTTCGAATCACCCTATCCCATCCATTTTCAAGTATACTCAAAATCCAAGAATCTAATTCAGAAAGAAGAAATTCAATTTCTTTGATTGGGTTTGGCCCCCCAGAACCGATTGGATTGCCTTCTAAATCTGTAGATCCGGATACGTCTACAACCTGTATTAGTGCATCGCACCTTGACAAATCTGAAAGGAATTGATTTCCCCTTCCTCTTCCTTCATGTGCACCTGGGACCAAGCCTGCAACATCAACTAGAGTAACTGGTATCATCCTCATATGATTCTTACACATTCCAGTATTTGGTGCACATATGCTACCTTCATTTGTATTTTCAATTGATTTATGATTTTGTTCTTTATTTTTTTTATTTAATAATTCATGGCATGCACATTTCTGGTTAATAGGTAACCAAGCAATACCAATGTTGGGTTCAATTGTCGTAAATGGATAGTTAGCAATATCTACGGGAGTTTGAGTCATGGCAGAAAAAGCAGTAGATTTTCCAACATTAGGTTTTCCAACAAGTCCTATTCGCATTGGATACTCTCCATTATACTCTAGGATGAGGTGTGCCATTACAGTTCTGTTGGTTTACCTTGTTTCTCGGATTCTGAAACTGGAACTATTTCAGTTTCCATTGTTGCGCCTTTTGAAAATAGCTTTCTTACTGTAGTAGTTTTTGTTAAATTATAAGATTTCATTGAAATCGATGTAGAGGATTGTGAATTTTCATTGATAATTTTGGATCCTCTGTAAAATCCTCTAATCATATTTAGGCACTGGAAGATTGATCCCAGCACAACAAAGTAAAAAATTACAGAACCTAATGATCTAAGTGCATTGGGTGTTTCAGTAATTACAGCTTCTGGGTTTGACTCGAGTAGGGATATATTGGAAAAATCGCCCATTATTGTGAAAATTATGCCTGTAAATGCTCCACCGGACATCATCCAAAATGCGCGTCTAGAGCGATTGGCAGAAAGAACATTTCTCCCCGAAACAGCTGGAAAAATGCATAGGGTAGCGCCTAATGAAATTGGTACTAAAACAGTCCATATTGCTAAAAGATGCATGGACGAAGATATTTCCATCAATTCATTATTTCCGGACAAAAAGTCTGTTTGTATAAATAGAAAAGAGATTCCAACTGGAATTAGCATGATTGCTCCGAAATTAATTTCCGCAATTCCGGGATTATCGGAATTCTCTATGAATGAATCATCTCCTCTAATAGTAATGATAAGATTAGAAGCTAAAGCAATTAATGGAACTGCAAAAAGAGCCATTATGAATGATCCTCCGATCAAGTCATTTCTTGAAGGTTCCAGTAAGGATGGATCTAGGCCCAAGAACATAGCTGAAAGTTCGCCTGATGTAAAGCCGATTGGATTAAGAGTGAAAATGGAACCAGCTAGTGTGATTGCTGTGAGTGATCTTGACCAAAGTGGATTACCAGAACCAAAAGACGCTGCGTAAAGTCCTACGCCTGAAAGTTGTAAGAAAAAGGATGCTCCAATTAATCTTACTAATGCCCACTGACCAGTGCCGCTAGTAATATTTCCAGTAATTACTACTGTAAGAGTAGAAACCGGGAAAGAGATTAATCCAATAATAATTAACCACCCTGGAAATGCTATTTTTCGTTCTCTAGAAGATGCTGTTAGGAG
>DAJW01000142.1 GCA_002496485.1 Euryarchaeota archaeon UBA36 | reverse complement strand
GAAAATTTATTTGATGATGTTGAGAATATTTCTAAAAGAGTTCTTGAAGGTTTAGAGGGAATTGAAGTAAATACCATACAATTCGGAATTCATATGCCAAAAGATTTGATTCAAGAAGAAGATAGAATTCGTACTAAATATGGTGCTCCTGGTTCATTACCACTTAAATCAGCTCTAGTACAAGAGATACATAGCACTATCAAATCAGCAAATGACCAAATTACTTTTGTTAAAGAACGTCCAAATGTAATGGTTTTAGTAGATGCACTAACTTTGCGTGCTGATATAGATATCAGACCAGCTTATCTTTATGGAAGGTATAGAAAATTTGAGCGTGGAATTCCACAAACCCGCTGGCCGTGTAGGGCCTGTAGGGGAAGGGGAAAACATTGTACATCTTGCAATGAAACAGGACTACAATATACAAATTCGGTCCAGGACCTTATTGGAGAACCAATTAGTGAAGTTCTCAAAGGAAGTGATACATCATTTCATGGAATGGGTAGAGAAGATATTGATGTACGTTGTTTAGGTGGTGGAAGGCCATTTGTCATAGAGATCAAAAGACCAGAATTAAGAAATTACTCAGCTGAAAAGCTCCAAAAAATAGTTAATTCAAAATCAAAAAAATATGTTGAGGTTGCAGAATTACAGTGGTGCGAAAAAAAGAGAATTGTTGAAGTAAAAGAATCTCGTACCGAGAAATCATACACCATCAGATTCAAAATAACTGAAGATAAAGAGATAAATATTGATGAAATAAAAGATAAAATTCACAGTCTTTCAGGGCAATTAATACAGCAACAAACCCCTAAGAGAGTATCTCATCGGAGATCTGATATCAAGAGAGAAAGAAAAATTATTTCAATTAGTGACGTAATCATTGAAGAAGATGAAATTCAATTATCACTTAGATGTGAAGCTGGTACATATGTCAAGGAGCTAATTCATTCAGACGATGGTAGGACAAAACCATCTGTAAGTGGAATAATAGACAGTAAATGTGAGGTTATTTGGTTAGATGTAATTGATATTCACTATGATTAGCGAAGTTTATTTTATCCGAGTACTTAAGAATGACAGGCAGTTCGACCGATTTTGCTGATTACTGGGGTTGACTATATGGTAACAAGGACTCAAGGCTCTAGACGCGGTACCAGAAGTATTCTAAAAAAGGCAAAAAAAGACAGAAGAAGACTCAATATTAACAGAGTTATGCACAAGTACAATGATGGCGATAAAGTCGCAATAGTACTAGATGGAGCTCAACAGAAAGGAATGCCTCACAGAAGATTCCAAGGAAAGACCGGAAGAATTTCAGGCTCACAGGGAAGGGCATATATTATCCAAGTTAAAGATGGCAATATGAATAAAACTGTAGTAGCTAGACCAGAACACCTAAAACCGATAGAATAGGAAGTAATATAATGGAAGAAAAAGAATTTGTAGATTTCGCATCAGTTAGAGATTTATTGTTAGAGACTAGAGATCGAAGAGGGGAGATTTCCTACGAGCAAACTATGGCTCTTCAACATGCAGAGTGGAAAGCAAGTTCTGGTGGACATCCTTCAGGTCAAATAAAAACAGATTCCGAAGTATTTCAGAACCTGTTTAGTTCACTGATGGAAAACGAAAAACTACATCAATACCCAGAAATATGTTCCAAAATTGCGGAATTAGCACCTATTTCTATTGCTGATGTTCGAGTAATCATTTCTAGTAAGAGAATTGCAATGGATACTTCTGAAATTGAAGAAATAATTACTACAATAAGACAGCACGTTCTCTGAGTAAATAATAATCTTTCAACTATTCCATTTTAATAGTAAATACAATCTAAGGAGTAACAATATGGCTAGCAGAGAAAAAACTAATCCCTTTCGGGATTCAGAAAATCCATATTTGTCAGAGACTAGTCTAAGAGTATTAGATGTAAAGGAAAGAAGACCGATTGGTAATGAAATCCAATGTATAACTGAACCTTCATTATTTTTGGTTAGAGTTAGGGTGAACGATATTGGGGAAATTGCCGTTGGCTCTTCGATATCTATTCCATCAGAAAACCTAGGCCCCATTTCTGAAATAAGACTCAAAGACATTAGCGGTTCGGCTAATCAAGAATTAATAGGAGCAATTAGTGAAGCTATAATTTCTAATCCAGATACTCATCTTGGTTTTTTTAATAGAGCTTCACCTATGAATTTAAAATTCCACTCATTTCAACTTTTACCCGGAATTGGCAACTCAAAAGCACTACAAATGGTTGATGAGAGAGGCCTTTCTGGGTGGGAATCATTCGACCAAGTTGATGAATCATGTGGCATTGAATCAGTCAGACTATTGGCAGAACGATATGTTAAGGAAATGGAAGATATAGCCCAGACTCCACGACTACTAGATTTAATTGTCAGAACAGAGATTTGATATGACCCAACTAGAAGATCTTTCACCTCGCCTTCTGGTAGATTTGTTCAGGGACAGATTTTCCTCAAAAAAATCTTTAGGACAACATCTTCTTATTGACTCAGAAGTTATCGATCATACAATTAAGCTTGCTTCCAATTCAAATAACAACCCTCTATACGGAAAAAAAATTCTTGAAATTGGACCAGGGGCAGGTTCTCTGACATTAGGACTTTTGAAAGCTAAAAGTCAGGTTTTCGCCATTGAAATTGATGATGATGCAATTTCTCATTTAGATAGAGTTTTCAAGAATATAGATGGAGAATTTGAGATAATCCATGGAGATGCACTTTCTATAAAATGGCCAGAGGGAATTACACAAATAATTTCCAATATTCCTTATAAAATTTCAAGTCCTATACTATCAAAGATTAAACAATATCATTCAAAAAATCCTCTTGAATCAATAATTCTACTAATTCAGGATGAATTTGCATCAAGGATGGCAATGTCTGATGGAGAATATGATATGGGACCTTTAGGCCTAAATTTATGGCTCGATTTTAATATTATTTTGGATAAAAAAGTATCTCCAAGCTCATTTATACCCCAACCAAAAGTAAACTCTAGATTAATTGTCATGGAGCCAGTAAAAAGAGAAGAAACCAAAGAGTTAGATAGAAATCTATTCAAAATCATTACAAAACATTGCTTTTCGAATAGAAGGAGAAAGATTCGTACTTTACTTTCCCAAGTTCCAAGTAGGATTTCAAGAGTTAGAGATTGGCATAAAAGTAGATGGAATGATAAAATTAAACAAGTTCTCAATAATAATCCACCGGGATTCGATAGTGGATGGACCGATCTGAGGCCAGATAGATTATCAATAGAGCAATGGATAATTTTAGTAAAAGAAATTAGTAAACGATAGGTATTTTTGAAGATTTTTGACATTGAATTGATAGAGGGGCCCTACCTGCGCTTGAAGGCAGGGGACATCGGGCCTCGAGTCATCGGGTGGGATTTATGGCAAAGAAAGATACTTATCTGGCACTTTTACGAAGAGGAATTGATGAGACTACAGCTCAAATTCTATCAGATGGCGGAATAAAAATTGGAGATCTCAAAAAATTAGATGCAGAAACCTTAGTTAACAACTATGGAATTAAGAAAGGTGTAGCAGATTCAGTACTTGATGCAGTACTTTCGGGCCCCCGATCACAAGCTCGACAAAGATTTCTCACTGACGTACTTTCGGATGATACAAAAAAAGTCGATAAAATTGAGGAGCAAAGATTTCGTAGGGAACAGAAAGATATTTTTGCTGAATTACAGGAAAAGAAGGAACAGCTTAGACTAGCTAGAGTTGAAGCCTTTAGAAATAAGAAATTAGTGATGAATAGACTTGGAAAAACTATTGAGTTAATAGTAAAGCTGGAAAATACACTTGATGATGAATCAAAAGATGAACAACGATCTAAACTTAGAGATCAATTAGAAACTAGAGGATTAGAAGCTGCTCGTGATCATGAAATGCTGGAATTAGTAGGTACTCCTCAGGATATTGTCGATTTTAGAAGAAAAATAGCTCCTATTCTATGTCTTCATGCTTGTCCAGAATGTGGAGAAGAGATGGATCCTAGGGGAGGTAATATTTCTGATGATATGTCTGATTTCTCTTTCATTTGCTGGGATTGTGAAGAAGAGTTTCATGCCCCGATGGCAAGGGTGGTAGAAAGTAAATTGACAAACGGCTCTAGAATTACTATTGATCCAAGAATCCGTCCAAGATTACCTGTAATTAGTCCGCCATCTAAAGATCAGGCCCCATCGATAACGGATTTGATGAAGAGAGATTTAGAATCTGCTGGAGCATCCGCAGATGAACTAGAAGCAGCACTAGAATCAAGTACAATTTCTGGAGTCTTGATGAGCATAGACGAGTGGATTGATCAAACTATCGCTGCGAAAGGATACATCCAAGCACAAGAAGATAGAGAAGAATTCATCATAGCAACTGGAGCTGGGGCTACTAAATTTAACAAATGGATGAAGAAAGCTGGCCTCAGATTCAACAAACAAACCGGACGTTGGACTCGCTGGGAAGACCGATGAGGTAGAAATGCAAAATAATTTTTCTAAAATCCAATTTTTCAGGGGAAAAAAACTTCTGGGTGTTGGTACAATTGAAGATGAATTATCAATAATAGAAATTGCAAAGATTGCAGGAGTAGAAATACCCTCAAATTGTACATCGGGAACTTGCGGTACTTGCTTGGTTCGTTTAGTTCAGGGTAAGGTCGAGTATCCCGAAGAATTACCTCCTGGTTTGGATGAAGACATAGTTGAAGAAGGTGGTATCCTAGCTTGCTGTCAAATAATATCAGAATCTAGTATAATTGACATTTCTCCACCAATATAGGTGATTTTATGACAGACTGGAAAAATATAGAATTATTATTTGTAATTTTATTTGACATTGTAATTATCATATTTGTTATTAGTTGGTTTCAGAAGAAATTTCTTTCAAAAATGCAAGAAGTTGATAAAAGACATAGAAAAAAGCTTACAGCCACAAAATTTGATTACATGGATGAATCAGAATAGTAGTAAAATGATTTTATTTTTTGACATTAAATATTTATTTTCAGAATATAATGATACTTGCCTAATCCTTAATTTCAGTCTTTAGTTTAAGTCTTACATCAAATTCTTTTGCGAAATCCCAG
>DAJW01000085.1:1104-2850 GCA_002496485.1 Euryarchaeota archaeon UBA36 | reverse complement strand
GTCAGAAAACGCATGATCGAACATAGATATGAAGGCGAAAATGTTGAAGGATGGATTATGCCTGATATTGAGGCAGTATCCTATGGAAGAAAAGTAGGATACGAAGTACGAGAATCAAAAGACATACCACCGGAAGTTTTCAAAGTTTCAGCAACTGGTGTTAGAGGTGGAAATAGAGCAAATGTTTCGGAAAAAGTAATGCAATTTATGATTTCTGAAGGCATTTGGGATGGAGAATAACGACGAGTTCATTTTAGATCATCACATCCGAATGTCGATGACGAACTCCGAGAAGGATGATTTACAACGATTGGCTAGGCTTGTTGAGATAAACAAAGATAGACTACAGAAGCTCGAAACACAGTTACAAAATCTTGATAATATTAGAATTGAACAGTCGCACGCATTGGATGCTTTATTATCAATTTCTGAAGATGGAGCAAAAGATGCTATGATACCATTAGGGGCTGGAGTACAACTTATTGCAGACATTCATGCAGATTCTGGTGCAGTAGTAGATATAGGAAGTAGAGTACAAGCAGAAAAAACACGAGAAGAAGCAGCCCAAATTCTTAAGAATAGAAATAAAGAAATTATCTCAATCATTGAAAAGATAAAAACTGATTATGATGAACTAGAAAAACAAGTTGTTACTTTAGCTACGGAATTTAACGAAAAAATGGAGCTCATAAAACAACAATCGGCAGAAAATCAAACCTTTGAACCTACAAGTGATTCTGAACCCAGAAGAAAATCTAGAAGAAGAAAAAGAGGAACTGAACTTACATTGGATGATTGAGGGAAAATAATGGGGCTATTTGATCGATTCAAGAAGAGGGTTGAAGAAACAGAAAAGGCTGAAGGGATTACTGCTGATGAGAATTCTCCCGAAGCAATCGAAGCATTAGAAATAAGACAAAGACTCCAAGAGAAGATACCAATTAAAAAAAATATAGAAACAATAGATGATTCACATATTATCGATAACTGGGAAGAATATGATTCTGAGTTACATGACCCATTTGCAAAGCCAACCTCACCAAAGGATAGGAAGTTGAAAAATAGATTAAAATCAAAATCATTAGAAAAAAATACGAAAAAATCAACAAAAAATAGTTTGGCAACTACAGCCGGAAAAAAATTAATTAAATTAGAAAATAAAGCAATTAAAATAGATTTAACAGAGGATCAAGTATCCCGAAGGGGCCGAATAATCAAGGAAAGTAAACTATTGGATGAAATCCTAGAAGAACTTGAGACAGATTTACTTTCAGTAGATATGGGCCATACAGTAGTTTCAGAGCTCATAGAGTTATTACACGCCAATTTGGTGGGTACTAGGGTGCCACGAAAGGCAAAATTGGGTGAAATAGTAGAAAGAGCAGTTCACAGAACTCTTTCTTATCTACTTGAATCCGAATACTGGGATTTTGATAAAACCATACAATCTTTAATTTTAGATGAAAGCCCTATATCAATAATGATAGTTGGAGTAAATGGAACAGGAAAGACAACATCTACTGCAAAAATCGCAAAGAGGCTGAAAGACCAAGGCTACTCAGTAGTCTTAGCAGCCGCTGATACCTTCAGAGCAGGAGCCATAGATCAACTAGCTGGGCATGCAGAAAAAATTGGTGTGAGGTGTATAAAGAGTCAGCGAGGCGGGGATT
Source organism: Euryarchaeota archaeon UBA36 (assembly GCA_002496485.1). Taxonomy (GTDB): domain Archaea; phylum Thermoplasmatota; class Poseidoniia; order Poseidoniales; family Thalassarchaeaceae; genus UBA36. Next base: position 1,180 of record DAJW01000085.1, on the reverse strand, counting down.
CGGCGGCGATAGCTAGAGATGCTATAGAAAGCGCTAGCGCTAAAAATGATGATATTGTAATTATAGATACTGCGGG
>DAJW01000085.1:0-718 GCA_002496485.1 Euryarchaeota archaeon UBA36 | reverse complement strand
CATCTTGTACTTTTTGTAGCGGATGCTCTAGCTGGAAATGATGCAGTAACACAGGCAATTGAGTTTCGAAAGATGCTTGAATTTGATGGCGCAATTCTCTGCAAATTAGATACAGATGCAAGAGGCGGGGCAGCTCTATCTATTGCTCATGCGACCGGTAGACCAATTGTATTAGCAGGAATCGGCCAGGGGTATGACGATTTAGAAATCTTTAATCCTCAATGGCTCCTAAATTCGATTTTATCTTAAATCAATTAACCACTCCATTCTTGAGATATAACGCTCACGAAATAACATGGTGAACGGAGCCGACCCTACTGTTCTAATTGCCGTAGATAATAGAATAACTTCGAGCAGACTCCAGTCATTGATGACAAATAAGGGGTTCAAAGTGCACGTTTGTGAAGACGGAGATCAAGCAGTAGATGAATATGTCAAAATCAGGCCGGATATTATCTTCTTAGGTATCGATTTACCCACGTTAGATGGACATATTGCAGCATTAGAAATAAGAGAAAGCGACAGAAAAGCTCGAATTATCTTTGTATCGAGTAGAACGAAAAAAAATAAGGCTGAAGATGCCGCATACTCCGCGGGAGCAGTCGCCAATCTAATTACTCCAATTTCCAAATCTGATATAGAAAATAATTGGGAACTAATCCAAGGTACAATTCCCCCAGCACCGGGCCTAGCAGATCTAGACAAACTATACCCAGAT
>DAJW01000062.1:2726-4233 GCA_002496485.1 Euryarchaeota archaeon UBA36 | reverse complement strand
CCCCCAGCCGCGAAGTATAGGCCAAGCTAACCTACAGGCCCTAAGGACATTCATCCGAGAAGGTTCTAGATAAAGCCATGATGGGATTAATCTTCTCTTGCAATACTGAATGGTGAGACTTCATCGATTAAATTAATGTGCCCTACAAACATTCTTCTGCAACAGTATCTTTCAAATCCTAATTCATCGAGTACCTTTTCGGGATCTTCTCCAGTATCAACTGAATCTCTAAACTCTTGATATTTGTGAGCAACTACTTTTCCACAACTCCAACATTTAACTGGTATTAACATAATTTCACCTCATCTATATGACTTCTGCCATTTCTTTCGAGCTCCTCTTCCCATTTGATGTTTGGGCTCCTTCCTACGGGCATCGTTAACCAGTAAAGTTCTGTCGAATCGTAGATATTCATCCCTAAGTTCTTCATCTTCACCTTTAGCTCCATCATTGTAGTGAACTAAGCCTCTAGCAATAGCAGTCCTTATCGCATCAACTTGTCCCATTTGGCCACCGCCTTTTACATCTACAGAAATATCGACTCTATCGAATCTATTCATAGCCTGTGCAATTTTAATTGGTTCCAGAGCTTTCCTTCTAGCCATAGTTGGTTCCAAGATATGAATAGGTTGACCGTTGACTCTAACTCTTCCCTTTCCAGGTTTACATGTAGCTCTAGCTATGGCTGTTTTTCTTTTTCCACTAGTGTTAACGACTTTGGGTGTTTTCTTCTTTGCCAAATTACTCACCTGCCCATCTCTTAGCATCGACTCCCAGATGAGAGCTGATTTCTCCTAATTTAACAAACTTTTCAGGAAATTTTCGATCTAAAGTTGATGTATCTCCCCATTCATGTCCCTCAGGTAATTCTTGGCCTGCGAGATTTGATGGTGTACCAATCATTACTCGTAAATCCCTAAGAGACTCTCGTCCACTACTATTCTTCTGATATGGAAGCATCCCTCTTACTGTTCTTTTTAGTATCTTATCTGGCATCCTTGGGAAGAAGGGCCCTTTTCTAGGATGATTGAGATTATATTTCTCTCTGTATTGCTTGAGGATTTTTGTTCGGTGACCGGAAACTATAGCTTCTTCAGCATTAATCACTATTACTCGCTGTTGAAGTCCTGATTTTCTAGCTGAAATCATATCTTTAGCAACTTTACTAGCTAGTCTACCGAGTATTTTATCTCTGGCATCATATACCATGGTATTTTCAGACAAGAATTTTCACCCCCTTTCCACTAGGATTTTCAGTCATCAAATCTCTTATGGATAAAACTCTTCCACCTGAATCTTCGATTTTTTCTTTAGCTCCCTCACTAAAGCTAAATGCAGCAACAGTCTGATTACCAATCAAATTACCCGAGCCTAGGACTTTTCCAGGTACAATAATTACTTCTTTACCTTGTGAATGCCTGGAGAGTTTACTTAGATTTGGTTGTGCCCAATTATTCTTACTAGATTCGAGTCTGTTTGCTATATCTCTCCATAATGCAGAACCAGT
>DAJW01000062.1:0-2354 GCA_002496485.1 Euryarchaeota archaeon UBA36 | reverse complement strand
GTCTTGCGATTTTTTGTACTCATTAGTCCCCTCTCCTACCTATTCAAGTATCGCGGCCACCCTAGATGGTGTTATGAATCCTACGGGCCCCAAGATTTCATATGTTGATAGAATTTTATAACCTAAAGTTTTCATCTTCAATAGAATCATCTACTCCTGCAAACCTTACTTGGCCATCAGAATCTATGAATTGACCTGCCTTTGTTGGGTTATCATATAATTTAGATTCATTAGCAGAAGTTCGTGACAGCATACTGTCTCCAAGAGCAGAATTCATCCTAGTAATCATCGTTTGGAATACCCTGATTGCTCTATCTTGTTGATTGGGGCCAATTTCATGATCTGAATACCTAGCTTCCTCAAAAATCGAGAAAAATGAATTTAGCTCTTCGGGTGGAATAACTTCACCTAACATACTATGTATTACATCCTCAAATTCTCTTGTAGTTTCGAAAACCTTCTTCATAGCCCCTTTGGATCTGAAATATTTTATCAGATTCTTATAGGATTCAAAAATTGTCTCTACAAAGTTATTGGAAGCCTTTAATGACATTAATGAATCTGTTAAAATTCCCCTTAGAACTTCGATTCTTCTTCTTTCTAAGTAATTTCTGTACATAATGGCAGCTGCAAACAAGAGAGATGCCCCTGCTATTCCTGAAATTACTAGGACTTGCGTGGTAAAGAAGCTAGCTCGAGTTTTCACTATTTCTTCTCCTAAGAAAATTACCGGAGTACTATTCAAGAATTCCTCAACAAAATATGGACTATTGGCATCGGACGATTGGAAGTGGACAAGTACTCTCCACTTACCATCTACAGCTTCAATTTCGGAAGCTTGTCCTGGAACAACATCTCCGGGATATTGGAAAGAGAAATTGGCCGCGCCTCTTTCATTGGTTGTTACTATGTCAACTCTATCAGTTTTCCACTCGAAACCGTCCCAGTATTGGATTGTGAAATCTACTCTTTGGCCTTCAACTGTTAAGTCAAGTCTTTCTCGCTGAATAGCAACTTCTCCTTCAATCAAGTCTCCCTGTAAGTAACCTGAAGGGTTAGCCCAATGATCTCTAAGCAGAATTTTGACCTTACTTCTTACTAGTACTTCGACATCTTCGAAAGTACTGTTAACAACTGGATTAGGCTCATTCTCACATCCACCCAAATCTTTCTTGTTTACATCCGGCTCATAAGCAACCCTAATTGTCCTAAATCCTTCTAATTTATTACCACTAGGTTCAACACCTCTTCTGCTGGGATTATCTTCAATATCTGCAGAATACCAATCAATGATGCCTGTGCCATCTTCAGTTGGCTCAATTTTCGCAACGGGTCTAGTATTTTGTTCTGGGTCTAAGTAGATGTTAAGACATTTATTTCCTAATGGTTTTCCATTGGTCTGCATTAATTTGGCATTGATGTGGTAGGATTCTTTAAGATAGAGGACTTGGTATGTTGTTTCATTGGGGAAAGTGTAAGTGATGTAATCAGATTTGAAAGGTCCTATTTCTGATATTTCGATGGTTGAATTGGAGAAAACATCAAAATAATTATCGACAGATTTATTTTTATATCGATAACGATCGTTGTTCTCATAGGAATTGAAATCCGTTGTTACTTTGGCAACTCCGGCTTCGATACCGGTCATCGGACAAACTATATCGAAAAATCCATTACTATCAGTAATTCCTGGAATACAAGCTTGGATTTTTGAATTATCGTTGGGAACCCATTGAGTCTGAGCTAGTCCAGTATTAGAATTGGTAGATTGTACATACTGTCCCATTTGGTATGTAACCCTAATTTTTCTACTGGATAGGTTAACATCCATTTCATCTGTTAATTGGCCGGTAACAATCATCGGTTTGTCGATTATTAATCCTGTATCTTCATCAATTTCTGAGGTGTAAACTACTTGATTATCGACCTGAATTTTAGATTCTCCTTGAATATAAAATCCGTCTACTTGGAATTGGAGTACCTTCCTGAAATGATCCGAGTTCGGAATTAATACACATTCATCCCATCCACCAGATGTAGAAAGTAACTCAGGATTAAGAGGTTCACATCCTTCATGAGGAAGATTCTCTTCAAATCTGAGAATTACATTTACTGGTCCGAATCCATCGGGAAGGAATGAATAGGGATCATGTCTGAGTAATTGGGAATCCAAAATTTTACTACTGAAAATTACTCCGCTATTTGGACAAATGTTATCGATAATCTGTCTATGGGTTCTGTCTTCGAAGTCTATGCCTTCAAAAATAATTGTTAAATTTCCGCCAAGTGAATTATTTTGTCCATTTTCAACCGAGCATCCATTTAGCGCGATTCCATCATTATCCTTTTCGAAC
>DAJW01000138.1:3344-4595 GCA_002496485.1 Euryarchaeota archaeon UBA36 | reverse complement strand
TTAACTTCAGCACTGCAAGAACCACATTTTCCAGCCTTACAATTCCATCTACAGGATAAATCTGGCGCATGTTCTTCTTGGATTCTATGTATGACATCAAGTACTACCATTCCTTCATCTAAATCTACAGTATAATCAACGAGCTCTCCGAATGGATCTCCATCTTCGTCGGGCTCACCCCTAAAAATTCTGAATGTGATTTTTTCGTTCAAATTACTCTTCCTCCATTAAATCTTCGGCATCTAATAACTTCCTTAATTCATTAGGTATTTTTGGATATGAAGTAAATTCAATTTTCATACTTCCATCTTTTGATAATTTAATCACGCTATTTATTTTACCCCAATGATCATTGTCGGTTTCAGGAAAATCATCTCTCGTGTGCGCTCCCCTACTCTCTTCTCGTTTTAGAGCTGCAAGAGCACACATCCTACTAACATCAATCATAGCCCCTATTTCAAGTGCTTGATGCCAACCAGGATTATATTTCATCCCACCACCAGGTGATGATAGCTTTGCTCTGTTTTCGAGCTGATCTAAATCTTCCAAAGCTTCCTTGAGCAACTCACCTGTTCTAATTATGCCAGCTTTTTCCTGCATCATCACTCTCAAATCATTAACAATTTTTGCAGGATTTTCTCCCCCCTTTCTAGATAAAGGCTCTAAAGTCTCTGCTAATACTTCATCGACTTCACTTTGATTGATTTCTACGTATTCAACATTTTTAGCGTATTCCGATGCCTTCTCTCCAGCTATTTTTCCGAATACTATCAAATCAGAAAGAGAATTTCCACCCAGTCTGTTGGCTCCATGAAGTCCTGTTGCAGCCTCTCCTGCTGCAAATAATCCTGATACCGAGGTTTCTTGAGAATAGGGATCTACCTTTACTCCACCCATGACATAGTGAGCAGTTGGACCGACTTCCATCCTTTCTTTTGTGATATCTACCGCAGCTAATTCCTTGAATTGATGGTACATGCCCGGTAACTTTTTCTTAACTTGTTCGGGATTTCGCCATGAAATATCAAGATATGCGCCACCGTGCTCAGATGCTCTCCCTGCGTCTCTTTCACTATTTATCGCCTTGGCTACAACATCTCTAGTGAGTAGCTCTGGCGGTCTTCTGTGCGTTGCAAGTTTACCTGAAACCACTTCCTTTACCCAAGCTTCCGATTCATCAATGGAGTCAGCAAACTCATCTTTGTACATTTCAGGAATATAATCGAACATGAACCTCTTTCCTTCACTGTT
>DAJW01000138.1:0-2943 GCA_002496485.1 Euryarchaeota archaeon UBA36 | reverse complement strand
GTAGGATGAAACTGAACAAATTCCATGTCTCCCATTTCTGCACCTATCCAGTATGCTAGAGCATGCCCCTCGCCTGTATACTCCCACGATCCTGAACATACTTCCCAGCATCTTGTAATTCCACCTGTAGCTAATACTATGGCCTTTGATTTGAATAGGTGCATGGAACCATCATTTCTGTCATATGCAAAACATCCACTGATTTTATTTTGACTTTTGAATAATCTCCTTACAGTGAATTCCATAAACACATCCATTCCCATGTGTATTCCTCTTTGTTGCAAGGTTCTAATTAGCTCCAAGCCTGTTGCATCTCCAATATGCGCTAATCTTGGATATGTATGTCCACCAAAGTTACGTTGACTACTCAGGCCCTTAGGAGTTCTATCAAAAACTGCACCCCATTGCTCTAATTCTCTTATCCGATCTGGAGCCTGTTGAGCATGAATTTGGGCCATTCTCCAATCACCAAGATATTTTCCTCCTTTCAAAGTATCACGAAAGTGTGTCTGCCAAGAATCTCTTGGATCTTTATTAGCTAATGCAGCAGCAGCCCCTCCCTCAGCCATCACAGTATGCGCTTTTCCCAACATCGACTTACTAATCATAGCTACTTTAGATCCCGATGAACTAGCTTCAATTGCTGCTCTTAATCCAGCTCCACCAGCTCCGATAATTACAACGTCATATTCATGATGTGTTATATCAGTCATCAGGGACCACCCCAAAGAATCATATCTGTCCATCCAAATAAAGGATCGGTACATGCCCAGATGTAAAAATCGGTAAACATCACCCAGAAAAGGCTGTAAAGCGCCCAATCTTTATGATTTTCATTCAAGTATGTTGAAATTCTCCACATTACATATTTTATCCGATTCATAGGACGACCAGTCCATGTATTCGCACCACCACCAACTACATGTCTGAAAGCATGACAACCGAAAGTGTAGCCCGATAACATTAGAACATTAATCAATAGAACTATTGACCCGACTGTAACAATTTCAGGAGTGAAAATTTCTAATCCAGAATGTTCTGAATCTAGATTAATTGATAATAGGAAATCCCAAGTCAAAATTGGCATGTAGATTAGGGCTATGTACATGAAAATTCTATGTAGATTTTGTACTACGAATAATCCTGTTTCACCGCTATATTCATTCCATGGTTTTGAGACTGCACAACCTGTCGGTTGATGAAAAAATACTCTGTAGTATGCCTTTCTGTAGTAGTAGCAAGTGGCTCTAAATCCAGCAGGAAATATGAGAATGAACATTGCCGGAGAAAGCCATTGTAATTCTCTAGGAATCCATGAATTTTCTCCAGGAATTATTAATGGACTGAATAACGGACTGAGGACATGTGATCCATGTTCTTCAATAGCCATAGTTCCAGCACCATGCCCAACGCCAGCGGAGTAACCTAGTTCACTAAATATCCAAAAGTCAGCTTCCATGAAACCCCTCCATGTAGCATAAACTATCATCAAACCTAAGTAAGCTGCCATTGCAGTGGGTCCTTTCCACCATTCGTCAATCCTATCTGTTCGACCAAAGCCACGCTTAAGTGGGAGCTTCATCCTTTCCCCCATTCATCACACCTAACCTTCCGTATAGACCGGGTACAATAAGTAATTGTATTGACCCTGCTCTAAGCTAGAGACGAGTAATCCACCTCAGCTTCTTCAATATGTATTTCATCAACGTCCATTTGTGCCAATTGTAATTTTCCGGATAACTCATCATTTACTGCATGCCAGTAAGAATATGATTCAATAACCCAAATTCCAGATTCTCTAGAGCCATTTCCACTATTCTTGACTCCACCGAACGGTAAGTGAGCTTCAGCACCGGTTGTAGAATTATTAATTCCAGTCATTCCAGCCCTAATTTCAGATTTGAATCTGTATGCTTCCAATCTATCATTAGTATAGCAAGCGCTGGATAATCCATAGGGCGAAGCGTTTGCTAAATGTATAGCATGATTAAAATCTGAGGCTTTAACTATAGTAACCACTGGTCCAAAAATTTCTTCATGAAAACAATCCATATCTTCAGTTACATCTGAATAGACATGGGGCCACATATACACTCCTTCTGATGGATTACCCTGAAAATTAATTGGTTTATTGTCTTCAGTAATCAATCCTTCTCCCCAGATCTTAGTAGCCCCGCTTGATTCGCATATTTCTAAATCTTTTAGGAAATCCTTTGCATATCTTTCTGATAGCATAGGTCCATAAAGAACGTCTTCGAATCTCATTGAATCACCAATGTTGGTATTTTTGACTTTCTTCAGAAACTTTTCTAGAAATTCATCATATATTTTCTCATGAATTATTAAGTTACCAAGACTAGTACATCGTTGACCAGCAGTTCCGAAAGCTGCCCAATAAGCACCCTCTACTGCATTATCCAAATCAGCCGACGGCATTACAACTAAGGGATTTTTACCTCCTAATTCCAATGAACATGAAACTAGATTTCTACCACAAACTTCCCCAATCATTTTTCCCACTGATGTTGAACCAGTGAAACTAATCTTATCCACCAGGCCTTCATCTACAGCATCTACTAGATGTTGTCCAGCTCCACTTCCCTTTCCGTGAATAAGGTTAATCACTCCATCTGGAAGGCCAGCTTCATGCATTATTCGCGTTAGAACAAAGGATAGTAAAGGAGCATCTTGAGGACTTTTCCATACACAAGTATTGCCACACATGATAGCAGGTATCATTTTCCAGAAAGGTACTGCTGCAGGGAAATTACTGGCATTTATTATCCCACAGACTCCTAAAGGCCTTCTGTATGTGAATAACTCTTTATTGGGGAGCTCTGAATTCACTGTTTGTCCATATAATCTTCTACCTTCAGACTGAAAAAATAGGCATGTATCAATAGCTTCTTGGACTGATCCCGCGCTTTCTTTCAAAGTCTTACC
>DAJW01000149.1 GCA_002496485.1 Euryarchaeota archaeon UBA36 | reverse complement strand
GATAATTGCGTGCTTTCACGATTTGCACGACTAGTATTTGTCTCTGCGAACTGTGCAGCTTCCTGATTAGCTACTTCTTCAATACGACTAGCCTCTTCTTCTGCTTCTTTTATAATAGCATCAGCTTCTGCCTTGGCTTTGTCAAGAATCTCCGCAGCTAGATTATCTAATGTCAAGTTTTCACCTCAAAATTTCCTAATTCATATTCCTATAGAAGGAACAGTGCAAGGAAACCAAACAGCACAATAGTTTCTGGTAGAGCAGTAAAGATTAATCCAGATACAAATTTATTTGAATCTTCAGCTATCATTCCAACTGCGGCAGCACCAATTGGCCCCTGACTCAAGCCAGTTCCAATTCCTGCCAATCCCAGCGCAATCCCAGCGCCTATCTTTGCATATGCTTCTACAGTACTAGCATTATCTACTTCTTGGGCCTGAACGCCTGTAGCTACCAGTACTACTGCAAGCAAAATCATCATTATGCTCATTCCTCTCATTATTTTTTTATTCATATTTTTTCCTCCGTTATATCCAATTATGGAATCTCATTTTTCAGCCTCTACAAATTGTGGTTTTACACCGAATGGCATAAATGGCTCTCCACTCGCATCATAATATTGACGCATCCACTCAACAAAATGGAGCCTAGCCGCATGAATGTTAGGACTAAACACCCCTAATCCCCAAGCAAATACTTGAACTAAAATCCAACCAATTAAGAAAACTGGTACAAGAAATAGTGTTTGACCATCAGATATCATTTCTGCCATTGGTTCAAACAACATATGATTTCCTGTTTCGGCAATTTTCACTCCCACAATACCCACTGCGAATAGTCTGACATATGAAATGACCGTAGGTATCATTCCAACTGCCTCTATCGGTGCTAAGCCAACATTTATTGGAAATGGGACTCCATGGTACTTGTATAGTGTCCACATCAAAAGAATAACGGAAACAGCAGCTAAGACCGCTCCAGGAATCATTAATCCTTCTCCATCTGGTGGCCCCAAAAAGCCATATGAAAACATAAATCCTCCAATTAACATCATCATCCAGACTCCCTTTTCGAAAAATGCACAAACCAATCCTATTCCACCATGCCCATTCCCAAAAAGTAGTATGTCTCTGAATCCAATCATCAATCCCATCATAACATGTACTAATCCAAGGTAAATTGTAAGTATTATCAAATGCTCCAAGTTTCCATAATCCGAAGTTGGAGTAACCCTATGAAATGGGAATGCCAGTTCTAATCCGAAAGGAAGAGAAGCAGTCCATGCATGTCCATGATCAAGCTCAAAGGGATAAAGGAAAGCCAATGCTTCTGCGGGATTATTCCCATAGTGGGGCAAAATCTCCCATCCTGCAAATTCTGCATAAATATAGCCGAATACTAGAGTTCCAAATCCGATGTAGGTGAGAAATTTTCCACCCAATTTCAGCATTTCATTCGTCCCAGATTTTGAAATCAAGTATCCGCCTAAAAGCATTGTAACTAGTCCATAAGCCATATCTCCAAGCATCATTCCAAAGAAAATTGGATAAGTGATAAACATGAATAGAGTTGGATCAATTCTACCATAACCCGGCCTCCCAACCGCATCAGTTAACAACTCCATGGGCTTACTCATTTCTCGTTCTGAATATGATATGGGCGGTAATTCTTGATGATGATGATTATCAGAATGGCCATGGCCACCACCACCTGCCTTCAATTCAAATGGAATAACTTCTGTGTAATTACAAACCGATTTCAGAGCTCTTTGAACTTCTTCAGCCCTATTACTCTCAATCCATCCATCAATTAAGAATGCATGATTAGAAACAGCAATACGAACTGGGGCAGTTAGAATTTCATGCTCTCTTTCTAACAATTCAATACCGCAAAGCAACAACTCCCCATTTTCATCGGACCATGCTGTAATATCTTTCTCAATAATATCAATTTTTGAATCGATATTACTAATTTGACTTGACAATTCTTCTATTAATTCACGAGGATTACCTACTCCGTCTGGGATTACTATGGCATTAAATCCGGATTCAACTAATATCTTCTGTATCATCCCCGAATCTGAATTTTTACAGAATACGGCAATAACTCTATTTTTACCATCCTTACCATGATAAGCAATTATGTCTTCTCCGAGTTTTTCAAGATCAATTTCTCCAACAAGACCTATGAATGATGTTAAATTTTGATATCCATCTAGCAAGCCGATATCTATTTCCAATGGCGCCAACATTTCTAGAATCGACTCTTTCTCTTGTAGTGACTCCTTCTTCTCATAATATTCAGTCAATGACTCTGTTAATTCAATTAAATTATCTACTTTTCCAGGTAAATCATCAATTAATCTGTTTTTTATTCCCGTATAATCTCTTCTTTTTTCAGGCTGATTAACCTTTATCATAGATAAAGCCGACCTCATTTTATTCAATTCTCTACCTACTTCTTCAGCACCTTCTAATGGCTTACCTAAAGAAAAGTCTTCTTCAGAACCATCATAGTCTAGAATGTGTAATGCATTAATTTTTGAAAGTAGCTTAACTACTTCTCCAATATCCGATTTCATTCCTGCCGCCAATAACCTACCCATTCGGTTAGTATTGACTTGCGACATTTTCTCCATACTCCACTTATTCATTAGAGAAAGCATCCAGAATTATCTTTATTGCTTCAGTTCTAATTTTCTCACCCGAATTATGGATTGTTTGAATATCAGAATCTCCAGACGAGGATACCTTTTTCGCCTCACTACTCGCATCATCTTTGGCCTTGGAAATAATTTTCTCCGCATCTGAAGCAGACTCCATCTTACCATTTTGGATTATCTCTGTGGCAGATAGTCTGGCTCGCGAAATAATTTCTCCCGCCCTTTTTTCAGCATCTTCTAGTGTCTCACTAGCCCTTTTTTCAGCATTTTTTATTGATTTGAGAACTTCTTCCCTACTCAATTAAATCAACCCTCAGAGCCAACCCAATTTGGTAAAGTATTTGAAAATTTTCTGTGAAACATCAGTATAAGAAAGTAGAAAATTTCCAATAATAATTTCTCCGGGGTAGTATCAAATTACCCAGAACATCTTTCTGCAAGTAACTGCCCTCCAGATAAATCCCTTCAAAAACCTATTAAACATCAGGTTTAATATCCAATCCGGCAATCTGAAAATAATACTACCTATCATAAATGAACGCTTCGAATTTCGCATAACTTTCCCCATCTGTTTTTCCCATATTTTTCCATATTCATTTAAAGACATTCCATTATTGAAGTGTTCAGAAATAACTTGACCAGCTATTCTTCCACCTATCATCGCTATAGTAATACCTGCACCATTGGACGGCAAAACCATCCCTGCAGAATCCCCAACTAGTAGCTTATTTCCTTTGACAAAACTATCAATAGATCCCGACATTGGTAAAGAACCAGCACCTTTGAATGAAACATTTCCTACATAATTGGAAATAAAATCTTCAGCATATTCATTTAGACTTCTTCCCCTTGATAATTTTCTCTGAATTCCTAGGCCTATATTTGCGCCTCCCTT
>DAJW01000031.1:8112-8410 GCA_002496485.1 Euryarchaeota archaeon UBA36 | reverse complement strand
GATTCATCTAAACCGTCATTTCCTTGTAGAACTTGCTCATTTACTCCACTTTGTATCTGCCCGTCAACAAACCCAGTTACTGCTAAACCAATGTTAACTAAGAGCAATATTGAGCCAATCCCAATCGCGATATTCGCTTTCTTATCCACTATTTCACCCATCGCTCCCAGCGGGTACACAAAATAAGCCTTACACTCGATAAGAATGTCAGTGTATACTTTTGAATTCTATTTTTATTAGATAACTTCATGTCATCTAACATTAGGGCAGACACTAGGACCCGTAGCTCAGTTGGTTA
>DAJW01000031.1:0-7763 GCA_002496485.1 Euryarchaeota archaeon UBA36 | reverse complement strand
CGGTTCAAATCCGGTCGGGTCCACCATTCCTAATATACTACAAATTTGACATATTTTTGGCCCAACTTGGGCGAAGCCTAAAATACGTTCTTTGAGCACCATTTTTCGATGGCGACCCAAATTAGAGTTCCTTTGATGATTCTATCAGTCTATTTTCTTAGTTTATGGACAGGGGTAGCGGCCGTTCAAGCCCAGACTTCTCCCGATGTTTCTCTCAGTTGTGATCAGCCTCAACCAATCGAAGTTTATCCAGGCGCAACCCGTAATACAATCATATATTGTAGACTAAATAATCCTACTGCTGCATCTGAGAAAGTTGAACTATCATATCAGTCCGGAATAATCGATGTTGCGGGCCCTGGATCAGTCACTGTTCCAGCTGGTGAAACGTCATTCCAAGTTTCCGCTCGTGCGAAATTGAGAGAACCCGAAGGTCAACAAGTGGTCACAATCACTGCTACAGTTTCTCAATGGGGAGGTGCTCCAGTTTCGGGAATAGGATCAGTTACCGAAGCGAGAGTTATGACAGTTTTCAAACAATTCAGTAGGCTAAGAGTTGGATCTGAACTAGCTTTCATTCAATTGAGGCCAAAAGTAGATTATACATTGGTATTCGATGTTTACAATGACGGTAATGCTAGAGATAAATTCAATGTAGAAATTTCTAACTATGATGAACTAAATGATGAGGGCTTCCAGTTAAGCTTGCCATTAGTTTCTCAAGAAATCGACTCATTAGCTCCACCCGAGAAGTTTAGAGTACAAATGCGAACTCCTAAGAATCAAGGATGGACAGATAAGTATCATTCTTTATCTTTCAAGGCTACTTCAGAGTATTCTGTAAGAACTGAAGGAATAGCTAACTATCAGTTACAGATAATGACAATTTACATTAGAGGAATTTACCTTCCCGGATTTGAGTTGATTGGAACTATGATGATGGCTGCACTAGCAGGAGCTGCAATTTCTAGAAACTACATTAAAGAAGATGATATAGAGTTAGATGATGAGGGGAATTTCATAGTTCCCGATAATCGTATATTCTGACATTAGCTATATTCTAGCACTTACCGCCAACGGGTTGATAATCTATCATTAGTACCGAATAGCATGAGTGATGGTGGATTATTGGGTAAAGCGATTGAGATACAGACTAGCGATAGCAACAGTCAGACTCTTGAAGCGGAATTGAATAATGAGAATAATATTTCTAAGTTGCCGACATTAGGTAATCTAAGTATTCTTAACATTGGCATACTTTTAGGACTAGTTGGACTAATACTTTCGTGGCTTTTAGCATCACCAAACATACAAAGTAATTACTCATTTTTATCAATAATTCCAATTATAATTCTCGGCGGATCATTTTTCTATGTTTGGAATGCATTAGATAAGAAATTTGTACAAGTTCTAGGGGTTTCATATTTACTTCTCGCTGCAAGTCCGTTTATTGCTAGTAGCGTATCTAGCTCATCAATTACAATTGCAGAGAGTGAATTATCTGACGATTCAAAGGACATAATGCTGAAGATTAGAGGGTCAGGGGGATTCTTTTCATCAGATATCACAACAGCCGATATAACTGTCAATTTTGATGGTAATGAGGTATATTCTGTAACAAAGGATTTTTCCATCGATCGAGAGGATGGATTTGGAAAATATGGAGAATTATCTCTAACAATTTCTGATTTCTATGTTTCTAATCCGATAGATGATAAGGATTATGAAATTAATGTAGCGACAGAAGAGAGCTCAGACTCCTTCACTCTAGAATCATCACACCTGATGAGAACAATTACTGATGTTGATTCAGAGACCATTGGATATATGGGCACTGGTTCAGACTGCGACAGTGACACATCGGATTGTGTTATTGGAATAATATTAACATCATGGATTGGCCTTGAATCTATGACTTCTAGGCCAGGCGGGATGCCATATGCAGACTATACAGTAAGCGCGACCCTAAAAGAAGGATCAGAAACTGCAATTCAATATCCAATAATAACAGTCACTAATGGTCTAGCATCTTGGGACGATTCAAATGATGTATATGGTTCCGGAAGTAGTTATGTTGGAGAATATGGTTCCGAGCTCAAACTTGATGGCAGTGAATCAGCACCGGAGTTTGATAGACTATTCTTCCCAACTGATGATTTCCTGTCTTCAGGAGACTTTGGATGCTATACATTCGAAGTTGAAGTATCTCAAGATGCTCCATGGGGAGCTTCAAATCAAAATTCTATTACTCATTATCAATATGAGCAGACAGGAGAATATAATGAACAACAAGGGAAGTATTATGCAGAATCATGGTCTGTTGTTAGTTCGTGTTAACTAATCATTAATGCTAGATAGAAATTTAATCATTCTTTCAGTTTGAGGGTGCTCGATTATTGAAGAAGGCCCGGACTCCGCTATCTCCCCTTTATCCAAGTAAATGACTCGATCAGCAACATCTCTAGCGAAATTAATCTCATGGGTAACTACAACCATAGTCATTCCTTCTTCCGCTAAACCTCTGATAGTTTCCAAAACTGAACCAATTAGTTCTGGGTCAAGAGCACTAGTTGGTTCATCGAACAACATTACTTCAGGCTTCATAGCTAGAGCTCTGGCAATTGCTACTCTTTGTTTCTGCCCTCCAGATAAATTCCCTGGGTACGCTTCTATTTTATCTAGCATATCTACCCTACTCAATACATCTTTAGATCGCTGTTCTGCTTCATCCTTACTCATTTTTCTAACGTGCCTTAGACCCAAAGATACGTTTTCCAAAACCCTAAGGTGAGCAAATAACTCAAATGATTGGAAAACCATTCCAATGCGTGATCTAACTTCATTAATATCAGATGAAGGAGTGTTAATCTGTTCTCCTCTAAGTTTTATTTCTCCCTTAGTAGGTTCAATTAGCCTATTTATACATCTCAAAACAGTAGATTTACCACTCCCTGAAGAGCCTATTATTGCCACTGATTCCCCCTCCATGACATCAAAAGAAACCCCCTTAACTGCATGAACTCCACCGAAGTAAATTTTATGCAAATTCGAAATGCTTAGTATTCTTTCTCCCATTTAAGCACCTCCCGAAATCCCTAATCCCGGTATCCTCGTTTTTTTCTCAATTCTTCTCAGCATTAGTGCTAATGTCCAAGTTACTATGAAGTATGAAATCATTACTAGGCCCCACGCCCAGAAAATCTGGAAGGTGATCGCGATAATCAACTTACCCTGCCTAGTCAATTCTGCATAACCAATTACCATTGCCAAAGATGAATTTAAGACAAGATTTACTACCTCGTTCCCCAAAGGTGGGATACAGATTCTAATCGCCTGTGGCATTATTATCAGTCTCATTGTTTGAAAATAATTCAATCCTATACTTCTTCCCGCTTCCATTTGTCCAGATGGAATGGCCGAAATTGCGCCTCTAATAGTCTCACACTGATAAGCCCCCGAATTCAATCCTAATGCAAATATAGCACTAATATATGCTCTGTCAGCTAGTATTTCATCTCTGATAAAGCTTACAAATGTGCCATCACTATCTCCAATTATTTCTAATCCGATTCCTTGTACAATTTTTCCTAATTGTAATCCAAAATGAATAAACATAAACTGGACAATTAATGGAGTATTACGAAAGAAATCTGTGTATAATGTAGCAATAGAATTTAGTGGCCTTATTCCCCAAGGATTAATGATGAATTTTCTATCAGTATTTGGGATAATAATTTCTTTAATTGAAAAATCACCATTGCAAGTTATGAATATAATGCCGACAACGATTAGTGCTATTCCCATAATTATTGAAGCAAATTCTCTAGGAGCCCCTACTGGGACGAAAATATGTTCCCAACCATCCAAATTTAATGATTCAATACTATCAAATGTTCCATGAACAGTATATAAACCTAAAATTACCGCAATAGTACCGATTGATCTTATCGCATTAATGTTAATCGAATCGTTGGCAGCAGAGTTTGCTGATTTCTCCTTCAACAAATAAATAGTTTTACTTAATGGGTTTTTTATATCAAATTTCAGATTAATTATAGAAATTGGTATGTGTAATATCGTCCAAAATGGGAGAATTAATCCCCTTACCAGTTGAAATCTATTGGTTTGCGCCATGTCTTTCATGGAAACTGGTGATGTCTTCAGGACAGAAAGAAAAACTCCAATCGAGAATCCCATTAATATTCCAAAGATTACAATCTTTAATGTAGCAAAAAAACCATCTATTATCATTCCCTTAGAGTAGTCAACAAATTGTCCAAAATCATTGAAGTCAATCACTTGAAATCCTACAACCTCGTTCTCTCCAGCATTATCAGTTTGTAAGATTACTCCATTGCTTCCTACTACAATACCTTGAAAATTATCCAACATTGCAAAACTAGTGAAATTAGTTTCATTAGTTACGGGGATAATTTGGGAACTAACAATATTGCCACCATCCTTACTAATGGCCAAAAATCCGCTAGGACCACTCAATAACAATTTGTTAGTTGATAGTACTTCTATAGCATTCAACTCTGTACCTAATGAAGTTGAACCGTTTTCGGATTCAATCTCTATTAAATTCCAAATGAACCCTACTCCAGTTTCACCTTCCTTAGCCGATTTGATTATATTTCCTTCATCGGTTATTGCATAAGCTCTAATTTGACTATAAAATTCTACATCTATTATTTTCTTAGTCTGAATTTCCTCAGGAGCATCGCGATAATCCCAACTAATTCCACCATCCGATGTCGCTAAAATTAATCCATCATCACCAGTAATTAGTCCATTAGATGAGTCCATAAATGAAATACCGAGTAAATTTCTATTATCACTAATTGACCTATCAGTCCAAACAAGGCCATCATAATGCCAAATACTGCCTTGGGCGCCAATAGTTAGAACACTCCCATCATCTTTTATTGCAACGTCATTTATTGCTTCACTCCCGTTTCTGGAAATATTTTTGGTAGTATATTCTCCATCTTCATCAATATTCTCAATAACTAGTATCTCCCCATTACTAGTAGAACTTACAATCTGTTCAGAATTGGAATCAGTTTTTTTGAAACTCAATTCCCCTAAACTCTGAAATTTCCAAGTCAAACCATTATCCAAGCTATTGCCAATAGTACCAGAATCTCCAAAAACCCATAATCCATAGTCATTACTTTCTGCAGAATATAAGTTTACATCAATACCAGTATCAATTTTTTCCCACCCGCTTTCATATTGCTGAGCTGAAACCAGATTTGATAATACAATAATCGCAATAATGGAGGAAATTATTACGAATATATTCCGCTGAGATTTCTCTATATTCGATTTATTTATGCCACCGGCCATCATCACAATCCTGTTCCGCTTTCGAGATTAGAATATAGAATTAGCCGAAGTCAGTGGAAACTAACCAATGCAAATGTTGATGGATGTATTTTTCCTCACAACCACATGGGCGATTTATTATACAGTGGAAAAGTAAAGCAAGTATGGAGCACCGACAATCCAGATATTATTGAATTTAGATATACAGATCAAATATCTGTCTTTGACCAAATTATCCCCAGCCTGATTCCAAGAAAAGGCGAATCACTAAATCGTTCTTCTTGTCATTGGTTTGATTTAGTTAAGAAAGCTGGAATTTGCGATACTCACATAGTTGAGATGAATGCTCCAGATAGAGTTCTAGCTAGAAGATTCGATGTTATTAGGGAGCCGGGTGCGATATCCAAAGATGCCGAGAATGTTTTTGTTCCTTTAGAAGTCATTTGTCGTCATTATTTAGCGGGGACTGCATGGAGAAGATATCAAAGAGGGGAAGTCAGTGCTTCAGATTTTGGCTTCGAAGATCAAGCGATTTTAGAAGAAGGGATAAAACTTCCAAAACCATTTTTAGAAGTATCAACTAAATTCGAGAAATTTGATAGAAATCTCGATCGAGAAGAAGCATTAGAAATTTCAAATTTAGAACCCTATGAGCTGGATAGAATACTAGACTTAGTTCTAAAAATAGATGCCTTAATTCAAGATGAAGTATCCAAGAGGGGCTTAATCCATGTAGATGGGAAAAAGGAATTTGCTTTAGGAAAAAACAGAGATCCAGTATTAATTGACTCTTTCGGTACATTAGATGAAGATAGGTGGTGGGATGCAGAATCATATTCGAACGGTCAAATTGTACAACTTTCTAAAGAGGCTGTAAGACAACATTACATTGAAACTGGGCATCATGATTCTTTACATAATGCTAGAAAAGTGGGAAATGATGAGCCAGAAATACCTGCTCTGCCACAGAATATTATAGATAATACGGCCAAACTTTACTATTCTATGTTTGAGCGACTAACCGGGCTTAAATTCTGAGTATGATTACTCATACATGCCTTCTCATCAATATTCCACATTTTCGTTTTATTGCAGATCTTAATATCACAAGTAAATGCCTCACGCAGTCTTGTACGCCACCATCCAATTCTTCACCAGAATCAATACTCCACACTCCTGTTTCAATTTCCTTCTTCATTTCTAAAATTTCATCCTCATTTAACCATCCGAGCAAATCCACTCCAGACATCCCAGAGCTAATTTCCCGATAATCACCATAATAGTCATCAAATCTTCTAGAAAGCAATTTCAATAAATAATGAAAAGAAGAATCATTTCCTTCTTTTGTGTATTTTATTAGGTATTCTATAGCATTACCATCAATTGATGGAAATCTACCAATTCTATCTCTCGAAATGCCAGAATCCAATGGCTTTGCAGCCCTTTCGCCCTTCTGCCATTCAATTAATGATATTAGTAATATTGTTGCCGAATCTAAAGAAGCACCTACGCCATCAATCAGTTTAGGCATCCCCAAGTCTTCACTCACTAGGTCTAGAAATTTCCCATGATCCCCATCTTTAGACAATCTAATTGCGGGTATTAAGTCTTCAGGATCTCTAATTATTGGATCAAACGTATAAAATGGAGAGGTGTTACGAGGTTTCGACATAAGCCCCGGAAATTATTTCCTGTCTAGTAGTTTCCTAAGTCTGATATCAAATTCATCTTCTTCGGAAATTTCATCAGGTGGCTGATTAATTATTTCCTTTAATTCAATATTTTCATCATTTTCAATCTCATTTTCTAAAGATGAATTTTCTAGTAGATCCTGTTTTTCATCTTTATTATCATCTAACCTTCTTTCTATAGCTAATTTAGTCATTTCTTTCAGTCTTCTTCTCTCACTATTACTCCTTTTAATTCTAGAAGATATGAAGTACAATAAACATACAGTAGATGTAGATATTATAATTACAATAATATTTTCATTTTCTGAGTTATCTATAGATCCGCCACTTAGTACTATTCGATATTCATTATCATTTGGATTAGAATCAATATCCCACGGAAATCTACAATCTATTCTTATGATGGCTTCTATTCCATCTTCTACATTTGGCCTATCAATTTTAGGAGTAGGGACGTAAACTGAAGTCATATCAATAGAATATACAGATGAATGTTCGCCCGCCTTCAATGATATCTCACAATCAGCATCAGACAGTATATTTTCATTATTTCTTTTCGTTAGAACTTTAATTTTCTGATTTTCGCCCAGCCCTTCTAATTCTAGACTTACTAATCCCACATTCCAATCCGTATTTCTAATCTCTATTGTTTTGGTATTGACTAAAATTTCTCTACCCTTCGAGTCTAAAACTCTCAATGTAAGGGCTTTATTTCCAGGTTCCGGATTCCAACCTTCAGAA
>DAJW01000082.1 GCA_002496485.1 Euryarchaeota archaeon UBA36 | reverse complement strand
TTCATTTTACCACCGGGAATACTCTGAATATTATTTGTTTCATCTGTCTCGACTATGTTGTTATCTGGATCGACTACTACTACTATATCATGACTACCCGGCTCAACCATGTAAAGTAACGTAATTGAGTTAGGATCTTCCGAACTTTGTTCTGGTACCGGCATGATTGCTTTGACGATTTGTCTGTAGACAATATTTGATTCATCACAGCCATTTCTCTTAATATCTGCAGGATCTTGATCTTTACATAGAATGATATTGACATCTGTGGAATGAGCGTTTCCATGATTTACAATTTTTACATTGACTGATAACATCTCTCCGATTTCTGCTGATGTAGAGCTGACCTGAACATCTAAAATCTTCAAATCTGGAGCTCTGAGTCTTAGTTCTAGAACTTGTTCATTATCATCACAATTTGGTGGGAAGTTGTCCTGAATTCCGTCTTTATTCTCATCAAGTGTGCAAGAGTCATCCCACTGAGGGGTTTCATCAAAGTCTCCTCCTGATGTCGATGACCCATGCATTGAAAGTGTTTTAATTCCAATTAGTCTATCCTGTAATGCAGCATCGGGAGCTATAGTCACAATCACCACAATCTGGAGTGTGGTATATGCATCCATGATTGGTAGAGTGACGGTATTTTGAGGGGTGATAAAACATCCTTCTTGTGGTGTATTATCACCCACCTTCAATTCTATACAGGGCTTTTCTTCGGGGAACTCTGTCCTGAATCCTTCCAGTAATGCAAAGTCGATATCCCATGTATTTAATGCATTCAATCCTGGAGAAGGTGTCCAAACATCATTTACATTTTTAGTATGATTATGTAGTGTTGGTTGATCGGGAACATTACCAAAATTTGTAACGTTGAGTGTGAATCTAACAATCCTACTAGGAGCTGTAGTCTTAATTTGGCTCTCTACTGCGGGATCTAATGTAATTCTCATATCATGGAATTCTATTACATTAATATTGAGTACTATTTCATCCTGAATACGTGTACCTTCAAATTCTTCTTCACTAAGAATATTGAATGTTATTGTATATTCTCCAGCTAGAGTTTGTTCTGGGACATTGATGTATATTGGTACGATTTGGGATTCGTCTCTTTCTAATTCTTGGAATAGAATTCTAGGGATATCAATATCCCAGACATGAGCCTCTCCATTGGAATCAACTATAGATGTTATACTAACATCATATCTATCAGGACCATTGCCAGTGTTTTCGATTGTTGTATCCATCTGATATGATTGTCCAGGATATAAGTCAAGAATTGTCTCTGGAACGGTGGCTTCTAATTCATACTCCTGATATATATTGGTAAGAATAACAACAGAATCTCTTACTTTTGGTGTTCCATCAAGATGAGCTCGAACTGTAATTGATTTCCCTAGGCCGGCAGTGGAATTAACTGGTGCACACATTTCTACAGTTACCGTTCTAGGGGTATCTACTTGTGACCAATATCTAGGAGAATTATCGGGTGGGCCGTTTCCACCAGGAGCTTCAGAAAAGTCTAGATCTATTGTCCAATGATCGAAGTTCCATAGAACTTCATCATATTCCTGAGGTCTTTCTTCTGGGGCTCCTGGTGTTGTAAATACTAAATGTCCTGGACTGAAGTGTTTAGTTACGGCTATTGGGAAATATGAACATTCTCCCGGTAGCACATACTGTTTCGTATCTCCTATTTGGAAAACAATGTTTCCTGTAGTTCTAATCGATACATTAATCCATAGTTCAAGAATATCGAAAGTACCTCTATCAATTGATAATATTGGTTCTCCGGTGGACCAGCCTTTTAGATAAATAACAAATGTACCTGGATCTTGGGACTCGGGAACACTAACTTTGAGATTTCTAGTAACAGACTGGCCAGGATCGAGTGACAATGAGGTGGGGAAGTCGATACCCCAGCCAAACGGAATTGCCCATTCGTTTTGTCCTTCTAGGGATGAAGGGTCGTAGAAAGCAAATGTATCGTATACATTACCTGTATTTTTTACAGAGATTGAAAAAACCGCTGACTTTCCTTGTTCAACATCGACTTGGAAATGACTAGTGTCTAGTTCAATTCCGTGGACTACATCCATCAAGGTAAGTAATAATTGTTGGTTACGAATTGCGGGGTCTTTGTAAGAAATTGCAGTGACAGAAATCTGTGCTAATTCATCGGCTTTAGCTTGATATATTGTTGGAGCTCGAATCTTAATATAGATTGGTTCGATCTGGCCACCATTCAGGAAAATCTTAGTGTCTTCGTAAATTGGGGTATTGTTAGATGCAAATAATAATGTAGCCGACCAATTATTTGGAATTCCATCTAGAACCATCTTAAACTTATCTTTTACCAATTCTTCAGGACCGGGGGTAGGGTTTGAAATTGTCATATTAAATGTTGTCAAATCTCCTGGATAGATTGTATGATAAAAGGTCTCAGAATCATTTGGACAATCATAAGGATAGCCCTCAATATTGGGATTTTGCAATATGATATCATCGCAAGCGACTGATACATCTACCAAACCAGTTAGTATATGTACATAACATAAAGTGTATTTTGTAGACTTGTCGGCATTGCATTTATTTTCGTCGGACCATCCTACATGAGCTCCACTACCCAAGTCATTTGCTAGAGCTGGTGGCATTCCGACATCAAGATTGAAGTCTGGAGCAAATTGTCTTAGAGGATCATCTGATAGTGGAGGTCCTAGTTTATCAGACGACCAATTTGTGACTTCAACTAACGTCCATGGATCTAGTACAGAAGAAGCAATTGAATTCAATGGGAATCCATCTGGGTATGTGTCCTTTGTATGATTCAAACGAGTGTACATAACAGTTTCACCCGCTGAAACATTAGAATAATCCAACCAAGCTAAATGTACATTATCAAACATGTCGGTTAAAATTGAAGGGAATACAGAACTTGCCCCCCATCTGTTTCCTTCTATCGGCCATTCACCTGTCGAACAACCTTCAACATTGGATATTGCGCTATCTGCGATTTGTTTAATCCCAAATGTTGGCAGTCCTTCGGGAACCCCATCCCATACTGCAGATCCTCGCAATCTCAACCTACTGTAATATATTTCATAGTTTGAATCTACAACTAGTCCACCGCCTATACCTGAGCATCTTCCGTATATTCTACCATCTTGCCATGCGAGATGAGTATTTCCAGAATTATCTACTGCTATCGCTGGATGTAGGCTGTAAGCATCATCAGTAGTGATTCTAGTATCATTTACAACCACTAAATGGCCATATCCATTTTCATCACTAGAAGGTCCTAGGTCTTCAGTATATGTGTTTAGAGCTGTATTCACTTCTGTTCCGGAATCGCCTCTAACCCATCCAGGCCATGGGTTTTCAAGTAATGATAGTGGATCTAGTACTGTCATGTAAATTTCTCTAGTATTATTTGTTGATAAATAAACCATGTGTTCTACCATTAATTCTAATTCAGAGGCAGTAGTAGATGATGTTGGGAAACTATACATTTGACCTCCTGCATTTGTTAATCTAACCGAACGCCCGTTGCAAGATCTGGCATTAAGCCCTTGACCATTTGGGCATTGAGCTAAATCTTGCATAAATGAGCCTACAGCAGTCTCAGAGCCAGCCCAAAGTGGAGAAGGGATAGTATCGGCTTCAACACAGTCATCATGGGCTTCATTGATGGTTTGAGTATCGTCGGTATTCATTTCGGATGAGCCCCCATACGGTCCCTCATCGGAAATAGGAATGACAATTCTTGTTGCATTTGGGTTCCAAACATGATCTGCCTGAGTAGGTGGATTTGTAGACCAAGAGAGGCAAGCCCATGCAGTTGCCGGCCCCCAATGTTCGCTATCATACCAACCGTCGTCGGAGAGAGTTATAGCCTGTCCATTGTATATGGCTTCAGTTAATTTTCTAATTCCACCGGAGTCATCTCCTGGATTAATACCCAAGGCTGTGTTTCGTGGTCCTTGACTTCCAGAGCCTCCAGTTTGATATGCAGTAGAGCATGAGCCGGATTGGGCTGAGCCGGGAAATCCTCCACCTATTGCATACAGTGTCTCATATACAGTCATGTTAGCTGTCAATAACAGAGGTTTTAGGCCAGGAAAATAACCACCACTGAAAAAATTTCCACCATAAAATATCACACACATATCTGCCCATTCCGCATCCATAGAACCTGATGTATCGATAGGTACAACCATCTCAACTGTTCCTCCTCTAGTATCATCCCAGACAATCTGAACAATATCATTAACATCTACAGCAATGTCTGGATGTGCTTTATGGCCTAATATAGGTGTTAGAAGTGTGCTGTCTATTTCCGTAATAACGACTCTAGCGACTGAGTCTATGGATATCATCTTGTAATATATCTGGGGTTGTGCATAGAATTTTTCTAAAGGTTCATACGAATCTTCCCAAACAATGTGAGGGTTATTATTTGAGTCAACATCAATTGCTGGCCAATCCCTATTTTGGGGGTTACTAGCTACAACGTAATCCTGATTTAAAATGGAAAGGACTGAATCCAAAGAAGCTCCGCCGTCTTGATCATCTAAAGAAGGATCGAGAATTGTATATTTAATTGAATATTGTCCGGCTTTGTCAGTCCAAACTATGTGTACTCTGTCTACACTGTCAACTCGTATATCCGGGTGCCAAGCCCTGTGCTGACCAGGATCTGAAATCTGAGTGTCCCCAATCAGAGGTTCGCCTCTAGGATCAAGCATTTTATAGTAGAGATGTTGACTATTTCTACTCCAAACTACGTGAACATTTCCCTCTGAATCTGCATCTAAAGCCATCATCCGGTCTGCTTGGGACCCCCCATTCACTATTTGCTGTGCATCAGTCTGCACAATTTCGCTAGCTGAAGATAGTGGGATTAAAACTGAAATTAAGCTTACAATTAACAGTGAGACTAAAAAGATACTATATCTTTTTTTAGTTGTTATATGAGCTACAGCTGGTCCGTTCACAAGTATATTCGAGTTTTTCAGATACTTAACTTCAACGCCTACGCGTCAGAATAAATATAGTCAGGATATGTTATAATTTAGGAGTTTAAGTCCATTCAAGAGGGTCAAAGTCTTTTCCAAAACCGCCGGTCTCATCGGTTCCAATTTCATTATTTATTTCTGATTTTTGAGTTCTTTTTGTTTTATTTGAATTCCAATCAAAAACTGGTCCAGGTTTCCCGTTACCATTTCCAAAACCATATTTTATTTGATGAATTAATGATAGTTTGGTCAGCCAAACTCTTCTCATGGTATGCATGAATTCATTCTGTGTTAGACCATCAAACCAGACTGGTCTTGAAAGATTGAAGGCTTGTAGAGGTCCAGATATTTCATTCTTCTTTTGGCCTACATGAAGGACCCAATCCAAGTCGGAACTAGTTAGATGGATTCTGGTATCGTGTAACCACTCTTCCCATGAATCCGAATCTTCATCTGATAATTTTTTCATGGAATCTTGTTGTCCTTGGTCGACTCGAGTTATTGAGTATACTAAGGCTAAATTTCTATCTTTGGGTATTACAACATTGAATAGGTGTCCTTGCTTTGTAGGAGGATATCTGACATGGATGTGAAGAATGGCCTGAGGATCTTCAACTTGTCTGATTTCAAGTCTCTCACTTTCTAACCAATTCCTAATTAGCTTACTTGCTTCCTGCGCATTCACAGTAACTCCACATTAAATGGTACTATTTTAGGACGTCGAGGTTCGAACTTGCTTGTGAAATGAGTTTTAATAGGGAATTTCCATCTTTAGACTTAGATAATTTTTTCCTTCTTGTTGCCATCATAAAGTCATTCCATAAATCATAACCAAAAAGAAAAATCAGATTTGAAATGTGGAAGGACACCATAAATAAAAATAAATATATTATAATTAGATAATTAAATCCAACTATATTGTAAGCAATTGTGAATGCAATCAATGGCCAAAAGATAACTGGAGAGAAAATTACTGCCATCATATGATATGTCGTTCTTGCATCAATTCCCTCATCTGTCCTATCTCCAAAATATAGACCTAAAAAAGCTTGAAATCCAGAAGAAGGAATGGAAATTGGTGATGTTAGTATCATTAGAAATAATCCAATTAGGCCAAGATGAGTAGAGTTTTCTTTTCTGATTCCTGCTTTATTCAATGAACGACCATCCAAGTTGTGTTCATCAAGAATTTTTGATGCTTTTCTTAGTGGTTCAATGAGTTGTTCCGCATTTGAAATTTTTCGAAGTTTTTCTCTAATTTCTCTCGCTGCTAATACTTCTTCTCTATATGTTAGTAATGGCTTATCTTTTTTATTAGCCATAATATGTCCTATTAGGTGCCATGTTCTGTAGGTT
>DAJW01000076.1 GCA_002496485.1 Euryarchaeota archaeon UBA36 | reverse complement strand
AAATAGAAATCAGCTTGACTATCAGTACCATTTGGAAAGGCATCGGAATCTGAAAATTTTCCTTCTATCCATATTGCATCACTAGCATTATTTAACATCATTATGAATAAAATGACAGGAGAAATAGAAAGTAATAAGGGAATCCAATTTCGAAAATTGGAAAATTTTGATACGAAATTGTCTAAATTAATCTGAATTGAGATTACATTTGACTTGTCATCCTGACTATCCACGATTTCCGAAATAGCCCATATATAATGAAAACTTCTATTTTTTTCTTTATAATCTAATAGAATTAGATAAGATAATTAAGTCTCGGGGATAGTAGTCACCGAATGGTGGGTAATAGTGAGGCCGTAGAAGAGCTTGTTGCCGCAGTAATTGACAGTATTCCAGAAGGAGATAAGTCTAGTTGGTGGAGAAAATCACTAAGATTTCTGTTCATGTATATTCTACCAATGGTTCCATTGATATATCTACTAATTCTTTGGTTAGGAATTGATTAAAGTAAAATTTTCATTCTTCTTCTCTAGTTAAAAGACTAGTTTGAGCCAGTCCTTGTGTCATTCCATAATGATAAATAGCCATGAATAGTAGAATTGCAAAAACTAGTTCTAAACCGAAGAATGGAATCCATGTTTCTTCAGATTGCGACTCAATATTTTCTTCTATTTCTGTGTCATCTTCAGAATTATTCGTAATAGGTGAGGGTTCTACGATAATAGTACCTATCATTCCTACAGACTCATGAGGTTCACAGACATAGGTATGAGTGCCATTGGTACCTATATCGAATGTGAAAGTGAAATCTACATTTCTTGATGGATCACCTGAGTCGAATAATGAGTCTTCTGCAACGGCGTTATGGGCAAGAAGTTCTCCACTCCAAAAAAATCTAACACTATCTCCCTCAGATATAGTAATTGTAGATGGAGAGAATCTCAAGTTAGTACTATCTACAGAAACTATAGTTTCAGTTTTTGATATGGAATTGTCATAAATTTCTCCAATTGAAAAGGTGGAAAGGAAGAGAATAGTTAGTAAATAAACTGGTCTCATGTATGTCGCTAATTATCGTTATATATATCACATTGTTATTATTTTACTACTAAATCTAAGTTTTTGTTCCTATCAATACCAAGGTACCAGCCCAGTTTTCAGTTTCACCAACTTGGTAGCTAACTACGTCCGAAAAACCAGCATCCCTGAGTCCATCTTTCCATACTTCTGAAGAAAAGGTTGCAAGCTTGAGTCCTAATGATTCGGGCCAGGATAAACTAGATTCATTCTCAATGTAATGATCTAGGCCTAATATTAGGCAACCACCCTTGGTAATCCAATTATTGTTTAAATCTTTCAAAAAATTTATTGGATCCTCTAGATAGTAAATAAATTCCATACTATGGACTAGATTCACGGGATAAGGTGGAGACCATGCGGGTAATTTAGCATGATAATAAATGCCATATGGATCTATTCGTTTTGCTTTAGAAATCATTCGTTTGGATCCATCTACTCCAGTACTTTCTGAACAATTAGATAGTTTTGCGATCCTACGAACCGCCCATCCATTTCCGCAACCTAAGTCAATAGATGTAAATTCGCCGGACAAGCGTTCTAATGCTTTCGAAATCATAAATTCTACACTCGAGGAATGGCCTTTCTCCATGCCTTCATCTTTTCCTAAATCAACCCAATTTCCGAATAGTTCCGTTGCAGTTAGAGTGGACATAAATCTAGGTGAATTTGTAAGTATTTTATTCTTTATTTGGTAAAAATCAAAATTTTTTATCAACTAAACTAATTTCTAACCTTGGACATGCCGCCATCAAGGTGTAATACTTGACCTGTTATATTATCTGGAGCATCTGTAAGTAGCCAATTGATGGTTCTGACAATTTCCTCGGCCTCATTAATTCTATTGATTGGGATTCTATCGACAGCAGCTTGTCTTGAGTTTTCTGATTTTGTTATTGGAATTGAGAGTCTAGTGTCAGTTAAACCTGGAGCTACAGCGTTAACTCTAATTCCACGTCTAGCATATGTCGCTGCTGCAGATCTTACCATGGATTCGACTCCACCTTTAGCTGCAGATATTGCCTCATGATTAACAAGCCCCAAACTTCCTGCGACACTTGAAGTAAATATGACTCTTCCACCACCATTCCTTAACATTTGCTTACATGCTATGGAAAGAGTAATGAATGCACTTGTTAAATTTGTCTTGATTACTTCTTCAAAGGACTCTATAGTCATTGCATGAGGAGGTCTCAGGGCCAATGATCCTACGAGATGTGCGACGCCATCTAATTTCCCTTGTCCTGCTTCAGTAGCTAAAATTACTGCTTCTTTGATTACTTCGTCGCTAATAGCATCTCCAAAAATTTTCACAATCGAATCATCATTAAAGTCTTTTAGTCTTGATTGGTCTCTAGCTACTGTAGTAACTTTATGGTTATCTTCTACTAGTCTTTGGCATAATTCTAGACCTATATCACTACTACCGCCCACTATAAGAAAAGACCCCATGAAAATCACTACCTGATTAGTGGGAAATATTAGAAATCCAATTTTCTAACTGATCTTCTAATCTTTTCCAAAGCAAATCTGTGGCATTAGTACTCATGATATCTGATTTTCGAGTTAGCATATATACTCTAGTTTCTAATTAAATTACATTACACAGGTTAGCTTTTGAAATTGGATTATGAATCTTGAGCTTTGAGTCTCCAATATATGAATGGTGCAATTACTACGTACATGAGTACTCCATAGACGCCTGAAGGCAGACTTAGTGTAGAAAGACCACCGTCAGGAGCTGCCAAAATTAATCCGCCAACTGTTATTCCTACGGTAGCATTCTGAATACCACTTTCTATTGAAACAGTTGTAGCCCTAGAATCTTCCAATCCTAGAACTCTAGCACTTTGATAACCTACAAATAACATTAAACAATTTAACATAATTACTGCTGGGCCTAATGATCCTATATTATCCATGAGTGTATCCCATTCACTAGCTATAGCAGCAATAACAATAATTACAAAAAGAAAGGTTGCAGTAGAATTGACGAATTTTTTTGATTTTTTAGCAATTTCTTCTGCTCTACTATTAATCATCATTCCAATTATTACCGGGACTGAAGTCAATAGGAACATAGTAAATCCTAATGTTAGTATATCTATTTCTGGAGATTTAGCACCCATGAAATGGTCCATGGAAAAACCAATAATCAAAGGGAGAGTAATTACGGATAACACAGATATTACAGCGGTATATGAAATAGATAAAGCCACATCCCCTTTAGCTAACTTTGTTAAAATATTGGAAGTCACTCCACCTGGACAACATGCTAAAATCATCAAACCTACAGCTATCTCACCTTCTAATCCTGCCAGATATGAAATGGAAAATCCAATTATTGGGAGAATTATCATCTGATTGAATATTCCAATTCCAAATGCTTTAGGCTCATTTAGGACCAATAAAAAATCTTCAATGGATAGGCCCAATCCCAATGAGAACATTATGAAAGCTAAACCCAAAGGTAAAACGATATCTATGATAATATTGCTGTCTTCTTCTGAGTTATCTTGGGCTATGACTGATGATGAAACT
Source organism: Euryarchaeota archaeon UBA36 (assembly GCA_002496485.1). Classification (GTDB taxonomy): domain Archaea; phylum Thermoplasmatota; class Poseidoniia; order Poseidoniales; family Thalassarchaeaceae; genus UBA36. The sequence goes on along the minus strand of DAJW01000076.1, from coordinate 1,136 downwards.
AAAGTGATTAAGATTAGGGCAGGTAGGGCTATGTGAGTGATTTTCATAATTACGAAGTAATTTACTATTGTATAAGTAATACGATTATTTTGTAGCTTTTCGATACTATCTTTTATTATTTGATATATTATTTAGGCTATTTTTGAAGTTTGAAATATTTTCTTTTCTTGCCTTCTTTCTATCAATAATGGGATTAGGGTAGTCTTTTCCTATAACACATCCAGATTTATTTTGAACACCTATAGGTGCCAAATGAGGTTCGAAGATATGCTTGGAAGGAAATTTTGCTAACTCAGGAACCCAATGGCGAATGAAATTAGCTCTCTCAGTCTCAGCATTAAGACTCGATTTAGAGTCTGGACATGGATTGTAAATTCTGTAATATGGCATAGAAAATGGGGCTACTCCTGCTAGCCATAACCAATTTCCATTGTTGATTGCCCAATCACTATCAACAAGTTTTCTTTCAAAAATATCCCTTCCATACTTCCAATTCTGCCAAAGCTGACCTCTAGTCAGGAAACAAGATACTGCATGTCTTCCCAGATGATGCATCCATCCTGTAGAGTTTAGCTGTCTCATCATAGCGTCGATATACGGGAATCCAGTGTTTCCTTCTTCCCAAGCATTGATAAAAAATTTATCATATTCTCCCCATTTAATTTGTTTGCAATTCGAATTTCCTGTATCATTGTCCCAATTATTAACACTTCTAGATAATAGATAAAACATCTCCCTGAACATCAGCTGACCTATTAATGACTCAGGTGGCTTAGAGTGACTTCCTGAGGAATATATTGTCATACATTCATTCCATACTAATCTAACTGAAATACATCCTGTACTAATATATGGAGACAAGCCTGTAGTTGTAGGCTCCATTGGTTTTGATTCTACATTGGTTGATGTTGTCGATGGCTTTCTGAATTCCTTAACGTAGTCGGGACTATTGGAAATCTTAGTTCTAAATCTCTTCAATGCCTCAGTTTCTCCACCAATGAAATAGGATTTAGGCACTTTAGGAATTGATTTTTCAATTAATCTGATTGGTACATACAATTTTGATATTTGGGAATTACCTTTTAGATACTTTATTTGTTTCTTATCAGTGAAGATTTCCTGTGGATTATCTATTG
>DAJW01000065.1 GCA_002496485.1 Euryarchaeota archaeon UBA36 | reverse complement strand
GGGGACATTGTTGCGATTACTTGTGGACCTGCAAGATCATCAAAAGTCCTAACAGATGCTGCAGCTGTAGGAGTAGATTCCTTAGTCCATATTCACGTTGAAGAATCAATTTATGATAGTCGTAATGTACAGAAATTATTGTCTTCTGCACTGAGAAGACTGAATTGTGAAGTTATTCTATGCGGAAAGCAAGCTGCTGATACTAACAGCGGTACTACTGGCCCTGGAATTTCTAGTATAATGGGTATTACTTGCGTTTCTCTAGTTTCGGAAATTATAATAGAAGGTGAGAATTTAATTGCTAAGAGAAGTGGGCCGAGTGGGCAAGAAAAAATTCAGGTCTCCAAGCCATGCCTTTTCACTTTTGACAAAGGTACTGAAGAATTAAGAAGGCCCAATGTTAGAGGTATTATGATGGCTAAGAAGAAGGAAGTAGAAACTTTATCCTCTTCCGATTTAAATGTAGAATTATTCGAATCTTCCGTAGAGTTTGACTCGCAGTTCCCACCACCAGAAAAACCTCCAGGACAGAAATTTGAGGGAGCAGAATCAGTAACTTCAGTAGTTAAGAAATTACGCGAAGAGGCCAATGTGATATAGGTGAAAATATGGAAATTTCAATAATTGCTGAAAATACAGGTGGAGTTCTGAATCCGGTGACTGCTCAAATTATTAGTGCTGCGAAAATGTTTGAAGGAGATATTACAGTAGTTTGTCCCGGTGGATTTGGAGCGGAGGAAGTGGCAAAAATCTCTGGAGTTGGTAAGGTAGTTTCCGTAGAAGGGGATTGTTTTTCTGATTTTGATGGATTGGCATGGTGTCGGGCAATTGATTCAGTCGTTACAGGAGAAATATTATTATCCTCTTCCTCGAATTTTGGTAGAGAAATTATATCGATTCTCGCTGCAATGAGAGAAATTCCAGCCATTCAAGATATTACAGAACTAACTAAGGAAATGATTTTTACGAGGCCTGTCCTTTCTGGAAAAGCAATAGAGAAATTGAAAATTAGTGGGCCTTGCGCATTTACGATAAGGGCCAACATTTTTCCTGCTGCTGAATCAGACGGAAATGCAAATATATCTATTATAAATAAAAGCTCGGAAGTAGGAATTTCTGTAAAGGAAGCGATTTCGAAGGCTAATGAAAAATTAGACGTTTCAGAAGCTGAAATTATCATTTCGGGTGGAAGGGGCATGGGCTCTCCAGAAAATTTTGCGCATTTGTATGAGATATCTGAGGTAGTCGGTGCTGCAGTAGGTGCAAGTAGAGCCGCTGTGGATACCTGGGAAGAAATTCCCCATAGTATGCAAGTAGGTCAGACTGGTAAGACAGTTACTCCGAAATTATATGTTGCAGTGGGGATAAGTGGTGCTATTCAGCACTTAGCTGGGATGAGGACCAGTAAGTATATTGTTGCAATAAATAAAGATTCAGAAGCACCTATTTTCGGAGTTGCAGATTATGGTATTGTGGCTAATTGGGAAGATGCATTGCCCATACTCAAAGATGAATTGGAAAAATTAGCACTAGACTGAATTAGTAACCTTTGCATTATCGCCCCTCATAGATTCGATTTTTTGTAGGTATTGTTCGGATATTCCGCCGGTCACATAGACTCCATCAAAACATGAACAATCAAAATTTACCGGACTGTTCGGACCTATTACTGTACAGGATTCAATCAAATCTGGAATTGCTTGGTAGAATAACTGATCCGCTCCGATTTCTTCACATATCTCATTGATATCTCTACCAAACGCCACATATTCAGAACGAGCTGGCATATCTATTCCATACACATTTGGATGAATGATTGGTGGGGAAGATGAAGCGAATAGTACACGTTTTGCTCCTGCATCTCTGGCCATCTGAACTATTCTTTTTGAGGTATTTCCTCGAACTATGCTATCATCCACAATTAAGACAGTCTTTCCTTTGAATTCTTCCATTATAGTATTGAGTTTCTTTCTTACAGAATCTTTTCTCATTCTTTGACCGGGCATTATAAAAGTTCTTCCAATATACCTATTTTTTACGAATCCCTCTCTATATGGTATTTCTAAAAAGTCTGCAAGACCCAAGGCAGCTATTCTACCACTATCTGGAACCGGAATTACAGCGTCAATTTCATGATTAGGAGTCTGCCGTAAAATTTGTTTTGCAAGAGCTCGCCCCAAATTTATTCTAGAGGAATGGACAGAAATTCCATCGATTACTGAATCTGGTCTAGCAAAATATACTTGTTCGAAAATACAAGGAGTTAGTTTTGGATTGGGATGGCAAATCCGAGTATTGATTGAGCCATCATTTCGAATAATTACTGCTTCGCCCGGTCTTACATCCCTTTCTAATTTGAAACCTAGGGCTGTACAAGCAACACTTTCTGAAGCAACAATTCTCTCTACCATGTTAGAAGTGGTGTTTGATCCTAAGAATAACGGCCTTATCCCATTAGGATCTCTAAAAGCAACTATGCCCCAACCAGTAATCATGCTAACTACGCTGTAACTACCTTCTAATCTCATCATCGTCCTCTCAATAGCCCTAAATACATCATCATCTGACAGTTTACCATTTTCATCGGATTTTCCGGAAACGGATCTCTGTAACTCTGCTGCTAATAGATTCATCAATGCTTCCGAATCTGAACTAGTATTGATTCGCCTGTAATCATATTCTAGTAATCCAGAAATTATATCTTCAGTATTATTGATATTTCCATTGTGTGAAAGGCTGATTCCAAATGGGGAATTTGTATAGAATGGTTGAGCCTCTGATACTGAATCAGAGCCTGCAGTTGGATAACGGACGTGACCTATTCCCAAATTCCCCTTCAATTTTCGCATATGGCGATTCTGAAATACATCTCTAACTAGTCCATTTGCTCTTCGATGGAAGATATAGTCTTCATTACTGGTAATGATGCCAGCTGCATCCTGACCTCTATGTTGTAAAACCAGTAGTCCATCATATAGTGAAGTGGCAATATTTTTTTCTGGATTTCCAACAATTCCGATGATTCCGCACATCGGCTATCGGCACTACGAGGAAAATCTAGGACTTAGAGTTTGATATTAGAATCTCACTTTTTTTGCCACATAGAACGATTTCTCTTATTCCATCCAAATTTTCTCAATTTTGAAGTGGATCCATAGCCGCAACTAGCGCATTGTCCTTTCTGTTTGTGATATGAATGACGGCCACAGCGCCTGCATCGTATATGGGTTGATTTCTGTTTTTTTCCCATACTTGGAGTGCCCTTTGACATCTTGATTCACCTTAGAACGACGCGCCCACCGAACTTTTTGTTAAGAGTGTTGTCATGAATAAGAAGATATAGGTTTTTATTTTGGATTCATAATTTCGTGATTTTGATATGTTTTGAATCTTTTTTGATGAATGAGATTTTATAAAAATTATAGGTTAGTAAAGCTAGAATAATTGGCGAGACGGAAATGATTATTATTACGGATTTAGAGATAACCTCTCTAATTGTGGATATGTAGTTAGATTCAGAACTATTGGTAATTATTAGAATTCCAATTAGAAAACCTAGTAACGAGGAAATCAACGGAAATAGTACCTTGTGATATGGATTGATCGTACATATAAGATGGATAATAAAAAATGTGGAAGATAATATCATTCCACCAGAAAAATAAGTAATTAAAGTAGATAAATCAATAGTCATCTCCCTCACCTTCCATGTTAATATGCCTAGATAATATATCCTTCACCAATGAAGTCTCTGAGTCAGTCAATGGTGTTGACAAGTTAGATATTCTCGTTATTCTCTCAGCAACATAAATACCAGCTACAAATATAGCAAATGAAACTATTACTCCAATGAAGAAACCGACATACTCCAATTCTAAGTTATAGTGCGGCAAAGAAGAATTAGAAAATATATAAATCCATGAAAATAGTAGAAGAATCCATCCTGATATCAGAAAAGTATGATTTTTTCGGAGATACACCGGAGCTCCATTCAAAATCAAATAGCTCCCAACTATAGAAGGAATAACCCATGGAAGTGATTTAACTATTTCTTCTTGCATTATCATCTCTGGCTCAGGGACTTTATCTGGAATAAGTATAGTAGTTATTATTCCAATTATAGCCAACGAAAAACCAAACTTATTCCGATAAAATGCGGGCCCTGTTCTATGTAAGCTTAGTCCGGATATAGCGAGAATTATTCCGAACCATACCTGTAATGCATACACTTCCATGAGCACCGGTGACCGGTTCGCCTCATGTTATTTTTGCAAGTTTTTAGGTAATTTGGTAAAAATACGTCTTGACATACTTCATAAATGGGTCATTGTTGGCTCGCGCCGCAAGAGATGCTTGAGGTAATGTAATGGTCAAGATGCCACGTAAGATTATGCGCTACAGTCCTGCTGCGGGAAAGCACACTGAACATACAGTAGAGAGAGTAAAAAAGCGCCGTGCTAGTGAATTAAAATGGGGACAAAGAAGATTCAGGAGAGTGACTTCTGGGTATAGAGGATTCCCAAGACCTAAGCCTTCTGGAGAGAAGCCTACAAAAAGAGTTAATCTTATTTTTAGATGTTCTGAGACGGGAAAGGCCCATTCACCTAAAGGAAAGAGGGCTAGAAAGTTTGAATTGGTAGATAAGTGATATTATGGGTGGTAGATTTTTGAAGGTTGGATGCAGAGATTGTGGAAATGAATCTACGATTTTTGATAGAGCTTCTACCGTGATTTCCTGTTCAATTTGCGGTTCAACTCTCGCTGAACCTTCTAGTGGTATGGTTGAACTTACAGGATGTAATGTTATAGAAATACTAAGTTAGAAAGAGGCGAAATTTTGGCTGATGAAAGTATTGACTGGCCCGAAGAAGGAGAATTACTAGTTTGTTCAGTAAAAAGTGTAAAAGAAAATGGCGCATACTTGACTCTTGATTCCTATCCTGGAAAGGAAGGTTTTGTTTTTATTGGGGAAATTGCAACTGGATGGGTTAGGAATATACGTAATCATGTAAGAGAGGGGCAAAAAGCAGTTGCTAAAGTTATTGGTGTAAATATTAGTCAAGAGAGCATTAGTCTTTCCATAAAGGCAGTGTCTGAAGAAAGGAAGAGGGAGACTCAACAATCATGGAAAAACGAGCAGAGAGCTATTCAAATTATGAAAGTAGCTTCAGAAAGGATTGGTTGGGATCAAGAAAAAGCAGAAGTTATTTCTGAAGAGATGATAGAAAATTTTGGTTCCCTATATGGTGCATTAGAAGAATGTGCAATCAGTGAAACGGCTCTTGCTGATGCGGGATTCACTGGAAAGTGGATTGAGACAATTACAGAATTAGCAATTGAAAATATTATTCC
>DAJW01000053.1 GCA_002496485.1 Euryarchaeota archaeon UBA36 | reverse complement strand
GTTCGCAAATTTCGAGATACGCCCGAAATAAATTTTAATGATGGTACGATTATTGAAATATACCATGACTCAGAATTTGCATCATTAGAAGAATTAGCAAATAAGTCAAAGAAAAAAATTGCTGATTTACGAAATGGGATGAAAGGAATTTCCATCACTCTTCAAGTAGAATCTTGGAATGAAAGAAAATTCATAGGAAATGATGGAGAAGAAAAAATTGTTCGAAGCGGAGATGTAATGGATCCCACTGGTAGATGTAGATTGACGGCTTGGTGCGAAATAAATCCATCAGAAGGTGATTTTGTTCATTTAGAAGGTGCGCGTGTCCAGTATTGGCAGGGATCCCCGGATCTGGTAATTGATGACTTAGAACAGGTAACAAATTTGTCTGATCAACCTTGGGACAAAATTGATCCAGAAAATCATTGGATTCAAGTGGAATTATCGGAATTAGTTAATGGCGGATCTAGGAGAGGTATAGAGACATCAGGGACAATTGTTTCAGTTAGAAATGATTCGGGCATCATAGAACGTTGTTCAGAGTGTAGGAGAGTACTCAGGGAAAATAATTGTCCTGAACATGGTGATCAAATAGGGGAAGAAGATTTGAGATTGAGATTTGTGGTTGATAATGGAATTTCAAATGCCTCACTTTTGATGGCGAAAGAATCTGCTGAGGAATTCTTAGGAATGAAAATGCAAGCGGTGAAGGATGAAATTTCGAAATCTGGAAGAATGGAATTTGTAACAGAACTTAGGAATAAATGCCTTTCCAGAAAGGTTTCCATCAGAGGTAGATCAATTGTTGATGATCAAGGTGCTATGATACTTTCAGATATAACAAATTTTTCAGATATTGATCCTAAAAAATATGGAAAGAAAATTATGGAAAAATGGGGGCTAGTGATATGATAGCTAGTAATCCGAATAGGAGAATAAGGCAACCCGCAATTAGGATATTTGCACAGGAATATTCTGAAGCATCTCTGATTGAAGAAGGTCAGGGAGAATATGATCCATCATTTGTTGTAACAAAATTAGGGGCAAGGGTAAATCGAGTAATGGTCTGTGGAGTTATTGATAGATTGCAAAGATCGGAAAGTGAGAATGGTCCGAGTTATTCTGGACAAATTAGGGATCCTACCGGATCGCATTCATTCAATGTTGCACCATTTCAACCAGAATTACATGCTGATGTTGAGGAATTATTAGTCAGATATGAATCTGGTGATAGATTTCTTATGACAATTGTTGGTAGAGCGAGATGGTTTGAATCTGAAGAGGGTGGAATATTTACTTCTCTGAGGGTTGAAGAACTAGCATTGACATCTCAAGAAATATACAAACTTTGGTTAGTAGATACTGCAGATTCAACATTGAGAAGAATAAATTCTTATACAAAATCTCAAGATTGTGAAATGGAATTAAGTAGTTACTTGGAATTTGGGATTCCTGAAGATTTGGCTTTAGGGATTATTTCCTCTAGAAGACATTATTCTATTTTTGATACGGAAATATACAGAGTTGGAGTATTGCAAGCCATATCTTTAGCCACAGAAAGAGGGAGTTCAATTGATTTTCAATCCGAGGAAGTTGAGTCATCTAATGAAGACCAAGTGGATTCAGTAAATATTGAGGATTTACAGCCTCGTAAAGTAATCTTACAATTTCTAGGTTTGAAGAAGGAAGATTTTGTCGACTATGATAGTATTGTTAGCGAATGTTCGAGGCAGGGCATTTCTAGAGAAGATGCGGAAGATGCTATAGAATATTTGAGAGAAGTGAGTGAAGAAATAATCGAGCCTAAATTTGGTTTTTACAAACTAATCTAATTGACCCTATCAAAAAGTTTCTTTCTCAATCTATTAATTGTTGATTCTGAGGCCTCCATTTTCACAATATTACTGTTTTCATTAAAATTGGCTCCCTTATATTCGGCTATGTTTGAGGCGACTTTAGAGAATCTATCTATGACAACCGAATTCTCAATTGACCAACCCCTCCTTTTTGCTAATCGGATCAGGATGTCTGTTGAGTTATTACCCCAATTACCTCCGTATCCTTTGAGAATAGTACCAACCATCCTCTCCAAATCGTCAATTCTGTGACGGAGTGATAGGAGTTCTTGTTGAGTAGTTAAATCAAATTTCTCAATATCATTAATGATGTAATCTATAGAATCCTCTTTCATGGCTTGAGTTAATATCTTATTATAATCGATATTATCCAAGTTTTTTATAATCTGGTGTTGTTCGTGATTAAATTTTTCGTTGATTATTGGGATTGGAGAATTTAATCCATTTCTTCTAAGACTTCGCTTAATTCTTCCCCAACCATTTAATTGACTAGTTAAAACGCCCGCAACGTGACCCATCAATACAGTCCTATTTCCAGATAATTCTAATTCTAATTCCTTACAAAGTTGATGTAAATTATCTCTGTTCATTTCGGCTAGATATCCGATTGTCAAACGTCTGGAGTCATAATTTAGATGTAGCCATAATCTTTGTCGGCGTTCTTTATGAGAGCCTGAAGATTTAATACCAAAAATTTTGAGTATTTTTCCCATTTCTAGATTAGGAAGGGATTGGATTCCTTCCCATGACAAATCATGTGAAGATAATATGAGTTTTCTAATTAAGCGAGCACGTAAAACTTCAACAGATCCGCTCTTTGAAATTCCTACTGATTCTGCTCTTTTTCTGAGTTCTTGTAACCTCTCCGTATACAAAGTACTCAGAAGAGAATAATCTATGTCCATTGATATGCGGTCGAGTAACAGTATATGTTATAATTTTGTAGAATATATCGTAAAAATACGTTTTTCGTAACTATTCTTCGAGAACTAAGAATGCTGATTCATCGTTGTCTTTGGGATTGTCTTTCTGAATTTTTCTAGTCATTGTGTCAACCATCTTTTTCCAGTCTAAAACTGTAGACATTATTTTGAAATCATAACCCGAATAAGGAGTTATTCTTTGTATTGATAGGGTCCTCTTACCATCGAATGAAATTACTTCCATTCTAATTTCGATATGTACTTCGTCTTCAAGAATTTCTCCATCGGGGCCAATGCAAGCTTCGCCAATTATAGGATCTCGCTCATCATCTGATTGCCTGAGTAAAGATTTGACCTGTCTATGGCGTACTTCTATTCCTAAATATTTCATCATTTCTGTACCTAATTCATTCAATACTCTGGTTTGGACCCATAGATTGGTATTTCCTTCAAGTTCACAGATTTTCTTAGAAATAGATGGAGGAAATCTTCTTCTAGAAATAAAAACCAGTAAATCAGAAAGTGGGCTGGGTAAAAAATATGGATCTCCCAGTTCTTGAGGCTCAGAGAGTAGTGAGTGCCTTCTTAACTTCAAATTCAATGTATCAAAAATTGTTCTGGGAATTACAAATCCATCTATCTTTCCAGCTTCACATAATTCTTCCAGCCAATAAGGAATTTGATCAATATTTTTGGGGATTTTGATTTCATAAAAATTTGATATCTCTGATGGAGTTTTAACTAAAATATCTGGCCTTACTCTGATTAGTTGCCTTCTTACAAGTTCAGAATCAGCGATAATGATTGCAGATTTGGGTTGGAAATATAGCTTGTTGTCGGAAACGAGAACTGAATTTGGTCGTCTTGGAAATTTTGCTCCCAGAACTTCGCAGTTTTTTGAATTAATATTTTCTAATTCTCCAATTATTAAATACGCTGGAAGGGCCAATAAATCTACTTCTCCATCATTTAGCATTTTTATTCCGGATTTCAAATCTGCAGAATTATTTTGTACAAATTTAAAAATCTCATTATCTTCTGAAAGAAAATTTGAGTTCTGGCTTATTGAGCATCTGTGTGGTTCTAATATTGTAAACAATATCTGTTCATTCATCGCATCCACCTCAGAGTGGGGGAACTCCGCATACCCGTACCTGCCGTGAACACACTTGTTGATATAGGCGACCCCATAGGGAGTATTATCAGATGTTGTTAGGAGATAAAGTTCTGAATCGCGTGGAAGCAATCAGAGATATGGTTGAAGACGCTTTAGAGAATTTCATATTGGAAAGAATGTCAAGAGAGAATGAAGCCATTCCGATGGGGATAGCGAAAGAAACACTTCTTGCTGGTGGAAAGAGGATGCGTCCGATTCTTGGATTATTAGCTTTTGAGGCTTGTGGCGGTGAAGAGGTTAGTGATGTAATGGATAGTGCAATATCGGCTGAATTACTACATACCGCTACTCTAATTCATGATGATATTAATGATCAGGCAAAAATGAGAAGAGGTAGGCCTGCACTGCATGTTACTCACGGAATTCCCCGGGCAATTATAGCCGGCGATTACTTATTCAGCATTGGATTTCAGCTAGGTGCCGGATATTCTGAAGACGTTGTTGATCTAGTTGCTTCTTCATGCTTTGGCCTGGCGGCAGGAGAGTTGAGACAATTAAATCATGTAAGAGATTTGAGTATGTCTCCAGAAGATTATTATGCCATTATTGATGGTAAAACTGCTGGCCCATTTTCAACTGGCGGAGCAGTAGCTGCGATTGTTGCTGGGGCTCCTAAGGAGCAAGTAGATTTAATGAAATTATTTGGTGTTGAGCTGGGGAGAGCATTTCAACTGGTAGATGATTTACTGGATCTAACCGGTGATAAAACGATGGGTAAACCTAGAGGAACTGATATTCATGAAGGGAAAATGACATTGCCACTAATTCATGGACTTACTATTCTTCATGGTACAGAGAGAGAACAACTAGAAGACGTATTAACTAACTTCAGTGATGCTCGATGGGAAGAGTTAATGTATTTATTAGAATGTTCTGGTTCAATTGACTATTCTAGATGTTTGATAGGTAATCATGTAGATAGGGCGATAGGATACTTAGAGGAGTTACCTGAGTCAAAGGCCCGTACAATGATGTTAGAAATGGCTGAGAATTCAAGATTCAGAACAACATAATCGAGGTTGAGAGTTTTGCCAGAAAGAGGCGAATGGGATGTGATTATTGTAGGCGGAGGACCTGCAGGAAGTACCACTGCTAGATATGCAGCCCAAGGTGGTTTGAAGGTTTTAGTAGTAGATGGCAGAGATCCAATTGGATCGCCGTTACAATGTGGAGAGTTAGTGCCAACCAATAATGAAATGCGTAGACTATGTCCAAATGTTCCTGAGATGGATGATTTATTCCAAACTCCAGAGCATGCCATCTCTTTACTAACACAAAAAATGCACATTGTACCGCCAAACAAGAAGGCACTAGTTTTCGACTTTGAAGGCATGGTATTGAATAGAGTTGCTCATGATCAAGCCTTAGTAGATTTAGCGAAGAAATCTGGAGCAGAGTTCAGAGTTGGGGCCAGAGTTGAATCGGTAGAAGAAAACAAGATTGTACTAAGAAATGGAGAAGAGATTGAAGCAAAGATCATAGTAGGAGCGGGTGGACATAATGATCCAGTAAGGAAAAAATATTGGGATGTAGAGACGCTAAATATTCCTGTTAAATTCGTTCTCATGGATGGAGATTTTTCTGATTCTTTAGAACTACATTTTGGATCTGTTGCTCCTGGAGGTTATGCATGGATGTTTCCTAAGAAGGGAGGCGCAAATATAGGCCTA
>DAJW01000030.1:6622-11645 GCA_002496485.1 Euryarchaeota archaeon UBA36 | reverse complement strand
TCTGGAAGCATCTAATCTCCCACCTAGGCCTTTCTTAATTATTGCTCTATCAACTCTTGCTTCTGAAAAGGCCAAAATAGATACAAGGAAAGTTATTTCGAAGTAAGTTGGATGTATCATAGGATTTTTTTCTGCGGCTGATTTGACTTGATGTAAATATTTATCATAAATATGTGATTTAATAGGTTTACCATCTATTCTAGTTCTTTCTTCAATATTTACTAGATGGGGAGATGTAAAAACTCCGATTAATTCACCATTTTTAGCTCCTATTGAGGATAAATTGGCACATAGTGTACCTTTTCCATTACTTCCTGCAACATGTATGCATGGAAAGTCCATCTCTGGCCTTCCAAGTCTATCTAGCATCTCATCACAAGTTTCAAGCCCCATTTTCATCCCTTTACCAATTCTACTAGTTAACCATGACCTGATTTTGGTCTCGTCATGTGAGGTCATGTATGGGTCAACGTGAAATGTGTATTGAATGTCGTGTATTCATGAGCGGTGTTGAGTCCCTGGAAATTTGGGGTGCGATTAAAGATCAGTGGAAGTCAATGGCTGGAATGGCAGCTATGTTCACATTTTCAATTTTGTATGCTATATTTATTCTCCCAGTGTATAATTATGATGCATACAGAGGATTTGGAGAATCTGGAACTACCAAAACTGAATTTATTTTTTTAGAATTGGGAATTATTTTCTTATTTACAATTTTAATAATTTGGTTAGCTAGGAAGGGTTTTCAAGCTTTAATTAAGGGTTTTATTTTCTTCGCGCTAGGATACAGTCTACTAATCGCACTTTCACCAATTTTATCGATTGTTTTCGAAATATTTAGTGTAGAAAATAGTGATTTGGAAATTTTATTGTTTAATATTTTAAGTTTATTTTCTACCATATTACTAATGTATGTTCTGTATAAATTTCCAGAATGGTATGTAGTAAATACTGTAGGTGTTCTAGTGGGATCAGGAGTAATTGTAATGATTGGAATTGCTTTTGTTCCAGTTCTGATTATTATTTTCATGATTCTTGCAGCAATTTATGATCATTGGGCGGTTAACAAGAGTAAACATATGTTGGAATTAGCAGACACTATGATTGATCTAAAATTACCTGTGCTCCTGGTATCACCTAAAGAAGCAGGATATTCATTAATTGATAATAAAGATTCAGAAATGAAGAAACAAGTTGAAGAATTAAATCACGAAAAGCCAGTGAAATTAATGAAAAATAAGCCGAAGAGAGATGCTCTTTTTATGGGCCTGGGGGATGTTATTTTCCCTGGAATTTTAGTAATTTCATCTATTACATTTCTTCCCGAAATAGGCCCAGTAGTTATTGATTTCTGGGGAGGTAATACAACTCCAATCTATCTTGGCCCTTTACTAGTAGGAATGGGGACTTTGATTGGCGGGCTCATAGGATATGCAGCATTAATGACTCAGGTTGCCAGAGGAAATCCTCAAGCAGGATTGCCGTTACTTAATGGTGGAAGTATATTAGGATATTTAATTTCAGGAATTTTCGCTTTGGGCCTGGATAATTTATGGCAAGATATTACATTATTTTAGAAATCTCCCAATGATTTGAAGGTGAGGAGCTAGCCCAGTAGTAGTAATTATGCTTGACATGGAGATGTTCAGAGAACATGCTAATCTAATTAGAGCGGATCATGACAAGAGAGATATTCCACATGACTCTATAGATGAAGTAATTAGATTAGATGAAGAATGGAGAAAATCAAACTTTGAAACCGATCAACTGAGGCGCCGCAGGAATCAAGCTGCTCGAGGAATTGCAGATGCTAAAAAAAGTGGAGATACGATAACTGTTGATAAAATAATGAAAGAAGTTGCAGATATAGGGGAAGAAATTAAGCGGTTGGCATCTTATTCGGATGAATGCATCAGTAAAAGAGATTCTTTGAGAATGAGGATACCAAATATTCTTCATGATGATGTACCAATTGGCGAAGATGATCAAAAAAATACCCTCAATAGTTTACATGGAAATAAAAGAGATTTTGATTTTAATCCAAGAAATCATAATGATTTGATTGAGATGAATAATTGGGTGGACCAAGCTAGAGGAGCCAAGATTGCAGGTAGTAGATTTTATTTTCTCCAAGGCGACTTAGCACGTCTTGAAATGGCATTGCAGCAATATTCTGCAGATTTCTTAATTGAACGTGAATATACTCTTGTCCATCCACCATTAATGATGAATAAAGAAGCATACGAAGGTGTTACAGACTTAGGAGATTTTGAGACCGTAATGTATGGAATTAATCCTGATCAGTACTATCTAATCGCAACAAGTGAACATCCACTGACCGCTATGAGAATGGGGGAGATTATAGAGCCTTCAGAATTACCTGTTAGGTTGGTTGGAGTCTCTCCGTGTTTTAGAAGGGAAGTCGGAGCCCATGGGCTCTCAGATAGAGGAATATGGAGAGTTCATCAATTTACCAAGGTTGAGCAAATAATCATTTGCAAACCAGACGAATCTTGGAAACATCATGAAGAATTGTTAAAAAACGCAATTGATTTATGGGATTCTCTAAATCTTCACTATAAGGTTGTAAATATATGTACTGGGGACATGGGAAGCGTAGCAGCAAAGAAATATGATTTGGAAGCTTGGTTACCAGGAGCCGGAGAATACAAAGAAGTTGTATCATGCTCAAATTGTACCGACTATCAAGCTAATAGATTGAGAATGAGATATAGGACTCCTGAAGGGAATTCTGCTGTCCATACATTGAATTCTACCGCAGTTGCTACTAGCAGGGCCTTAGTAGCTATTATTGAGCAAAATCAAAATGCTGATGGATCTGTAGAAATACCAAAATCATTAATTCCCTACATGAATGGGAAAGATGTATTGAGTCCACTTAACTGAATCATAGATTCTTCCAAATTCCCAATGAATCTCTCAGGGCTGATTCTAAATCTGTATGTATAAAAGAATATCCTGATTCAAGAAGCCTATTAGGAAGTACTCTTTGTCCTTCTATTAGTAATGGATCCGCTAGTTCTCCAAACAGTAATCTCATAGAAAATTTAGGTATTGGAGCTATAGCTGGCCTTCTAAGTACCTTTCCAAGAATTTTTGCGAAGGATTTCTGCCTAGATGGGGTTGGAGCTGTCATATTGTAAACTCCTTCTGAATTTTCATTCATTGCTAGGTGATGTATGGCATAAATTTCATCATCCATAGAAATCCATGACATCCATTGTTTTCCACCAGCAATTGGACCGCCGCCGCCCATTTTCCAAGGAAGAAGCATACGACCCAGGGCACCACCCGCGCCAGACAAAACTATTCCATTCCTAGTGTTAACAACACGTATTCCTGCCTTTTTTGCTGATTCAGCGTATGATTCCCATGAAATGACAGTATCTGTTAGAAAACCTTCTCCGGGCTGGCTATCTTCTGTTAATTCCTCATCGCCCCTAGAACCATAATATCCAATTGCACTAGCCACAATTAGTACATCGGGTTTTGATTTTAGTCTACTTAGCGTGTCAGAGAGGAGAATTGTGGATTTTCTTCTGGAATCTACTATCTGTTGTTTTCTTTTTGTTGACCATCTTTTATCCCCAATTCCTTCTCCACCTAGATGGATAACAATATCAAATCCCTCTATAGATTCTGAATTTAACTCTCCAGTCATTGGATTCCATTCTATTTCCTTCTGCCCGTCTTTAACAGGCCTTCTGACTAGTCTCCAAACATCATGTCCACCGGTATCAAAAAATGCTACCAGCTGAGTTCCAATCAATCCTGAGGAGCCGGCAATTAGTATTCTTTTTCGGGGCATATCAGCAAATTGAGAATGTATCTTCAAATCTCTTTGTAATCGAATTTCTCTTGACTTGAACATTCTTTTAAGTTCATTCTTGACTAGCAATCCTCCAAGAATATTATCTACAAAATTACCCAGTCTCCCGAAAGGCACTTGATAGGTTACATCATCTGTAATGGTTGTTTTTCCGCTTTCAGATTTGAAGTCATGATTATGTTTCCAATACGAAAATGGCCCCTTTACCATAATTTCACTAAATCTGTTTGGTGGATTGTATTCAGTGTGTTCGGCTATCCACTTCATTTTAAGAGGTAACAACGGATTAAGGGGAAAACGAAAAATTCTCTGCGAACCTTCTTGAAGTGTCTGATCTGCTCTGATTTCTTCTGCAACTAGCCAAGGTGGCATTAATCGCCTAAATGAGCCCTCATGCTCATGCCAGGCAAATGTATCCTCGATACTTGACTCGACTTCAGTATGATGCTTGATACTGTACATATTGATCAAATATAATCGATTAAAGTATTTAAGTAAATGTTTTCGGTATTAATTAAACATAAACAGTTATTCATAAATGCGAATAAATAGGGGCAATTATGACTCTTTTGAAAAATAGTCAAAACATGGATGATGAAATTGAAGCAGATGCGTACCTTCCGACGGAATATGGTAACTTTAGAATTAGGGTCACAGTAGACAAAAGTGGGAAGGAGCATTCTCTAATTTACACGGGTGACTTGAAAAATTGTGATGCTCCGTTAATTAGAATTCATTCTGAATGCCTAACAGGAGATGCTTTTGGATCTATGAAATGTGATTGTGGACCTCAGCTTAGAGCTGCTATGGAAAGAATTCAGATTGAAGGAGTTGGTGCAGTCGTTTACTTGCGACAGGAAGGTAGAGGAATTGGTCTTCACTCTAAAATTCAAGCATATGCACTACAGGACATCGGATATGATACGCTAGATGCTAATCTCGCACTGGGGTTACCAGCTGATGGAAGAACATATGATATCGCAGCTGAGATGTTGCTTGATATGGGAGTAAAGAAAGTTAGGCTGATGACAAATAATCCACTGAAGATTCGTGGGTTGACTTCTAATGGGGTTGAAGTTAATCAGAGACTCGCTCATGTTAACGGAATATCTCCAGAAAATAAAGAATATCTAAAAACTAAGACGAAGAGAATGGGTCACATCATGGAGATAT
>DAJW01000030.1:0-6238 GCA_002496485.1 Euryarchaeota archaeon UBA36 | reverse complement strand
GAGGTAGTTCCGGATTTCGGATTGACAACATCTGAAGGGGAAGATTTTTCCTTGGATATGCTTGATGGGCAATGGAAGATTTTTTTCTTTTACGCTAAAAGTGGATCTCCGACGTGCAAAAGGGGTTGCTTAAGTTTTAAAGAGCAGTATGAATTATTCCGATCATTAGATCCGCCGGTGGAAGTAGTTGGCATTAGTCAAGATTCAGTCGAGCAACATGAAGAGTTCAAAAAAGAATTAGAGTTACCATTCATTCTTCTATCGGATCCAGACAGAAAAGTTGCTGAAATGTTTGGGGTTCCGCTGCATTTGGGTAAATTTCCTTCCAAGTCATCATTTGTCGTTGGTCCAGACAATACGATACATCATGTCTATGATTGGTTGTTCCGACCAAGAAAACATGTCGCAGTAATTTTGTCTGCATTATCGGGAATGAATGAGTAGTGTGATTAAATGAGTTGGAAGCAGATTTTAACTGATGCAGGCCTGTCTGAAAGGGAGGTAGATGCAGTGATTGTATTGTCTAGTAAATCTAATCTCAAAGCTAGTGAGCTCGCTAAAGAACTTGGCACCACTAGGCTTGATGCATACAATTCCCTAGAAAGATTACAGACTATAGGGCTGGTTACTGTTACTGCTGACAGGCCAATGAGATTTTCTAGTCCACCAATCAATGAAGCTGTAAGACATCTAATTGGTATAAGAAAAGATCAGTTACTTCGTATTGAGCAAGGATTTGAAGAGCTACAAAAGGGGATTAATTATACAGCTGAATCAGCTGAAGCAATAGCTAAAGATGAAGAAGCAAAGTTTGCAGTATTGAAAGAGAGAGTTCACATCATGAAAAAGATAGAGAAGATGGCAGATGAAGCAGAATATGATTTAGTATTGATACTAGGAAAATTTGGTATTCTGCATATTTGTAGAACTGCAACAATTACTTCGGTGAATAAAGCAGCAGAAAGAGGAGTTAACGTTAGAGTGTTGACTCAACTTGACCGAAGAACAATTAGATTTTATTCGGAACTTCATGATTCTATCCAGGTAAGGCATTCTGAAGATTTGGATGCTCAGGGAGCTTTGGAAGATAATAAGCAAGTAATTCAGTATCTAAATGCAGAAGATAATCCGGTGGGTAGGGGTAGGAATGATGCTGCTTTAGTGATTGAATCCTTACCATTTGCTGAGTCACAAAAGAATTTAATCGATACTATTTGGGAAGAGTCTACTGATTTTGACACAGCTTCAAAGAGATTCACGGAGGAAAGAATAGCTGATCCGTTAAAACTTACAATTGATGGTGGTTCATTCCTAGACAAAATTAGAGAAGTCTTGCAGATTAATGATGCATTGCCCGAGGTCGATACACCTTTCAATGCTGAAGCTTTCATAGCTTCTAGTCTCGAAATAAGTGAAGCTAGGAAGAAATTACAATCTGGTGGAATTGCGAGTCTAGGCGCATTTGGAATCAATACAGAATCTTTGCTTAGACAGGTTGGAAATAGAGTAGGAGAAGAATTAGCATTTAGTCTTAGAAATATAGAAGATCATATAGAATTCCTAAATGAAATGATGGACTGGTGGGAATATGCTGGACTGGGGCAACTGAATTACGATATAGATCCTAATTTCCATATAAAGGTCAATCTCTCGAGTTTTGAAGATTCAGAAAGCCTTCCAATTTGGTCATTAGATGATGGAATTATCGAAGGGGCCTTGATTAACAGATATTCTTCTGATAGTAATGTGAAAATTGAAAGAGAGATAGTTACAAATAAGGAAGAAAATTTCTCTAAATACAATATCATGTTGGATTCTGAATAACGGGTTCGAGAGAGATGCGGCTTCTGACTTTTCTTAAATTTATGAGACAGATATTGAGAGATGGTCCAGCAGATTTAGACTGGATTCAAAGGCAAGGCCTACTAGCCGTAAAATTGTCGCAGATTTTTGCATTGAGGCCAGATTTATTATCGATGGAAAAATGTAAACAATTACAAACTTTGTACCGTAATGCACATACTATTGATTCAGAAGATGTTTGGTCCATAATTGAAAACCGGGGAAATAGCGAATTACTCGAAAAAATTGAATGGTTCGATACTGAACCTTTAGCAGCAGCTTCTGTAGGTCAAGTACATAGAGCGAGGTTAAATTCTGGTGATGAAGTAGTTGTCAAAGTAGTCAAGGGAGAACACAAAAAGAAATTTATCAAAGACGTAAGAAGAATGAAAAATTGGTTGAGAGTTTTCTTATTTTTTTCTAGAAAACTAAGAAAAGTAGGTAATCCTCTGTCTTTACTAAATCATGTTGAAGATTATACCACAAGAGAATTGGATTTGCGTAATGAAATTCAAGGTGGAAATGAGCTAATGAGAATCCAGGAAGAATTGGAAGAGGATTTTCCAATGCATAGATTGAAATTTCCAAAATATTGGGATAAATTATCAAATGAGAGTATTTTAGTTTCTGAATATATTGAAGGAAAGACCTTAGAAGAAGGAATTCAAACTCAGAACATTGACTGGAATTACTTATTAGAATTATTCAGAATTCATGGTGGCTATATGTTTGGAGTTGGAACTTTTCATGGAGATTTACACCCCGGAAATTGCATAATAGATGATGATGGAAAATTTGTATTTATTGATAATGGTGCTATTTGTTACGCACCAAAAAAGGTTAGCAAATCATTATTTAATTTCTTTGAAAATTTATCAAAAAATGAAAAGGAAGCAGCTTTCGATTCCTTATTGGAATTAGCGGAAAAAAAACCTTCGGAAAAAAGTGTAGAAAAATTCAAGCAAGTCATGTATGAAATTTATGCCGGATTTGAGGATAGAACAGTAGGAGAACAGAGTCTGACAGAAGTAATGATGGCGACTGTAAGAGCGGCAGTTGAAGAAGCAGGAGCGGATTTTGGAGAAGAAGGGTTTCCAATAATCAGATCATTGATGTATATGGATGGATTAGTAATAAGAACTCATCCTCATGTTAAATTAATCAAAGAAATGGGGCCTGCACTTGAAGAATTTAAAAAAGGTCTAAAAATATAAAACTGTATATTATAATCTTGAATCGGGTCAGAGGTGCATGGTTGCGTCCGCAGAGTACACTTCAGATGTTCTTATTGTAGGTGCAGGCCCAGGTGGATTATCAGCTGCAATGCTACTCGCTAAAGCGGGAGTAAGTGTTACAATTCTCGAAAAATCTGATGCGGTTGGTGGAAGAACCAGAGTTTTTGAGAAAGATGGATTTAAATTTGATAATGGGCCAACATTTTTTCACTATCCAGAAATAGCCGAAGAGATTTTCAAATCACTAGGAATGGACGCACATGAACACCTCGAGTTATTGCCTATAGATCCAAACTACAGATTAGTCTTTGGAGCAGGTGGCAGTATCAATGCTTCAACTGATTTGGATGATGTTACTCAGCAAATTAATAATTTATGCGGAGAAAAAAATGCTGAAGGTTTCAGAAGATACATTGAAGATAATAGAAGAAAGCTAAGTTTATCGAAAAACTGTCTAAATTCTCCGTGGAAAGGTCCATTGGATTTGGTAAATAGAAGAGCAATGAGAGTGGCTAAGGTTCTGAGGCCATGGAGGAGTGTGGCATCAGATTTAGCGAAGCATTTTCCTGACGAGCGAATGCAACTTGCAATGTCTTTTCAGACCAAATATCTTGGTATGAGTCCGTTTCAAGCTCCGAGTCTATTTACAATACTCGCATTTCTTGAATATGAACATGGTGTATTCCATGCCAAAGGCGGATTAGGGACAATAACCGAAAAAATGGGCAAGATTGCAGAAAATCTTGGAGTGAACATTAAGCTTAATGAGCCTGTAAAAGATTTCTTATTTGAAGGGAAGACTGTTTCTGGTGCAAAGACTGAGAAAGGAATTTACAGAGCAGATAAATATGTCATGAATGTTGACTTTGCAACCGGAATGAAGGGTCTCGTTCCAGATAAACTCCGTAAAAAATGGTCTGATAAGAAAATAGATAAAAAGAAATATTCATGTTCAACATTTATGCTATATCTCGGTATTGATAAATTATATGATACACCTCATCACCAAATTTATGCTGCCAAAGATTACAAGAAAAATCTGAGAGAAGTCACAGAGAATCAAGTTACATGGGATGATCCGTCAATATATGTACAAAATGCCTGTATAACAGATCCGTCAATGGCACCTGAGGGACATTCTACAATTTATGTTTTAGTGCCTGCTAGTACCTCACATTCAGAGATAAATTGGGATGAAATAAAATATGATTATAGGGATGTTATATTGAAGCAGATGGAAAATCTAGGTTTTTCTAATCTGAAAGAACATATCGTTTCAGAGACGATAGTTACTCCAGACGACTGGTCATCCAGAGATATATTTAGAGGTGCTGTATTCAATCTAGCACACGGTCTTGACCAAATGCTATGGAAGAGGCCACAAAATAAATTTGAAGAATTGAAAGGATTATTTCTAGTCGGTGGGGGAACACATCCTGGTAGTGGCCTCCCAACAATTCTAGAAAGTGGAAGAATTACTGCAAAATTAATTTGTGCTGAATTAGGAATTGAGCCAGACTGGAATGGGGAATCTACTTGGTTTGAAGATTTAAGAAAACCAAAGATAGTAAATAAGTGATTTACATGGATATTTATGATATTTTCTTCTTCGCTTCAACAATGTGGATTGGTCCTTTTTGGATAGCAATGCTAGTTTATCCTCATCACAAACAAACTGAGAAAATTATGAATCTTAATTTGTCATTCATGGGCCCAATCATAATTTGGCTAATGATAGTATTTTCTGATCCAAGCGGAATGATTGATGCAGGAAACAATATGCTAGAGGGCGGATTTAAGATAGAAAATGTAATGAATTCGTTAGTAGAATTGTTAGGTACAAGAGCTGGTGCATCGGCTGCATGGGCCCATATGGTTGCAGGAGATATATTCATCACTAGATGGATGTGGAGAAGATGTTTGGAGTTTGAAAGTGACGATTGGGTCAGATGGGTTAGTGTTTTCTTTGGAGTAATGTTGATGCCCGTAGGAGTCATATTACATATGTTATTAACTAGAAGTAAGAATAGTTAATCATGGAAGAAATAGCACGCCAAATTACATCGGTTGTTCTTGGAATCAGTTTCATATGGATTGGAATTCAACATTTCAGAGATCCTGAATGGTTTGAACCTATAGTTCCATCAGTTCTTGGTAATCCGAAATTTTGGGTATACTCGAGTGGTATCTTTGAAATTATCCTTGGGATTGGAGTAATCATCCCAAATACACAGAAAATCTCAGCTTTATCAATGGCTATTATGTTGGTTTTACTCTATTGGGCTAATCTGAATATGTGGATAAATGATATTCCGATTGGTGGTTCAAAATTATCGCAAACCGGGCATTTAGTACGAGGTTTAATACAATTTATTCTAATAATAATTTTTTTATGGATTGGTAAGTGGTTTCCATTTTCTGCAAAATCCAATTAGTATTTTATCCACTCTGAGAATGGAAAAAGAACTGATTCGGGATGAGTAATTATTCCCATATGTCCCCCAGGAACATGAATTAAATTGATATTAGGGATATTTTTAGATAAAATTGAGCATACTTCATAATGATGTTTAGGCGTATCCTTACTCAAAGACATCAGTACTGGCTGACTAATTCTTCTGTAAAATTCGGGAGTAGTTTCATCATAACACAGATGCCTAACTTCAGCTAAAATTTTTGGTTGAATGCTTCTCCAATGATTTTTCCGTTCTGTAGTCATAGATTTCCAGTGCCCTGGTTCATTCCAATAATCTACAAAATCTTGAAGGAATTCTTCTGGTGGTAAATCTTCAGTAAAAAAAGTCTCTACAACTTCTCCGAATTCATCTTTTAGTTCATCCTTATCTGTAAATTTCAAACAGCCCCATGCAGTAGGTTCATGGAGTGCAATTTTTCTCACCTTATGGGGATTATTTGCAGCTAATTTTAGAGCAATGAAACCACCGTATGAATGGCCGAAAATATCTATTTCTCCATTTTCTTGGTTTAGGAGAAACTCTGCTGCGTAATAATCATTTTCTACTGAATAATCGTCATTCCATGATTCAGATGGTTCGTATCCTAAGTAGGTTAAACAAATCATCTTTCGGTCAGGAAGTAGGCTTGGCAGCTTCTTCCATTGTCTAAAATCTAATCCTGTGCTACAAAGGAGCATCAAGGTC
>DAJW01000096.1 GCA_002496485.1 Euryarchaeota archaeon UBA36 | reverse complement strand
CAGAAGTAGATGATGGTTCATGCATATATCCAGAGCCTGAACCACCAGTAAGTGGATGTACAGATACTAATGCAACAAACTACAATGAATCAGCAGAAGTTGAAGATGGCTCATGTACATTTCAAAAAATAGAAGATTCTAGCTCATTACCTGGATTCAGCTCTTTAATGGCCGTCTATGCATTCCTGATTGTTGTTGTAATTAGAAGAAATGAAACCTAATTATACGACTAAAAACCATGTAATACAAATTTCTTGTATATTTGTACATTTTTCAAAATATAAATTTTAAATAAAAATAAAAAATATATATTTTCAAATAAAACGTTGTACTGGAAACAATATCTAAGTATATATTATAGTAATCTATCCGGTAAATATGCGCACACCTCAAAGGCCCAAATCAGAAGTTAGAAAAATCCAACTAACTGGCGGGTCTACATATATTGTTAGCCTCCCTAAAAGGTGGGTTTCCGAACATGGAATTTCACCAAAAGATCAGGTAAGGGTTGAATGGAGGCCTTCTGGAAATCTAAGAGTAATGCCAGAAGCCTCAACTATTCTAAGAAGAAGAGAGCTAGAAATAGACCTAGATAAAATAACTATAAATTTCTTACTTGATCACCTCATTGGAGCATATTTGAGTGGCGCACAATTAATCAGAATTTTCTCAAAGTCGGGATTCGAAAGGAAGCATCGTAAGGTTTTCAGAACCTTTATTCAGACAACTAGGGGAATTGAGATCACAACTGAATCAGAAAAATCAATAGAAATGCTAAGCCTTCTAAATCCCACAGAAATACCTTTGCATTCCAGTATAAACAGAATGTATCTGTTAGTTTCAATTCAAATTAGAGATATTACTGATGTCTTAGGAGGTTCCGATTCATCAGTTCTTAATGATTCAGAGGAAAGAGAAAAAGAAATTGATGCTCTACGATTATTGATGGAAAGGCAAGTGGGACAAATCTTAGAATCATCCAGTCTTGAGGACTCAATGGGAATTAATAGATGGGAAGCCTCGGAATTTTCTAAAATAGTTCGAATTTTTGAGAGAATGGGTGACCACTGCCTACTTATCAGCAATCTGATTTTAGAATTCGAAGGAAAGCCAATTACACCTAAATCTGCACTTTTGGGAGTTATACCATTGTGGCACAAATCTATGAAGTTACTAATTTCAAATCTTAGGAAGTATAAGATTAATGAGGTTCACGAAGCCAAATCTAAATTATCAGATGCAATAAAAATCTTAGAGGCATATGAATCTAATCTGTGGGATCAGAAAGTTGGAAGAATAAATGCCCTATATAGAGATAAAATTTCAGAATCACTTAGGAGGATTTGTGCTTATTCAATGGATATGTCGGAAATACTCATAAATATGCATAATCATCGGTCATCTTTTGACAAAATTTATTGATTTGTAGATGGTTTTTTCAAAAATCTGCAAGGTAAATAACCTTGTATATAATCTATATAGATTATAGAGTAAACAAGTAAAAAGAAATTCATTTTTGATTTAATTATGGATTTGACAGGGATCATGTGGCTAGTACTAATTGTATCATTAATTGTTTGTGCATACATGGCTTGGAATATTGGAGCCAATGATGTCGCTAATGCAATGGGTACATCAGTAGGTTCGCGAGCTTTAACACTCAAACAAGCTGTAATTATTGCAGCAATCTTCGAATTTGCTGGCGCCTTTTTTGCTGGCGATGCAGTAACTGATACTGTCAGAAAAGGAATATTATCTGTGGATTTTGAAACAGTTACTGATAAATTTGCTAATGATTTGATGTATGGTTTCATTGCAGCAATGATGGCAGCAGCTATTTGGCTTACAGTTGCAACTAGACTCGGTTTACCCGTATCTACTACTCACAGTATTATTGGCGGAATCGTAGGAGTAGGATTAGTTCTACAAGTTCAACATGAAACATCCCTTATCGATTGGGAAGTAATTAGCAAAGTTGTAATGTCATGGATCGCAAGTCCTCTGATGGGGGCAATTCTTGCATTTGTTACTTTTTGGATAGTACGTGAGACAATTTTAGAATCTGAAAATCCAGAGGAACGCTCGAGATGGCTAGCACCAATCATGGCTATTCCAACATTTTTTATACTCGGAATTGCATTGCAGTTTAAAGCGCTGAAAGGATTCTTTTCCAGAGCAGAATCTAATGGATGGATAGATGACAAATATGATTGGCTTCCGGTAAAAGAAGGCGGAACTTGGAATCCGATTGCTGAAAATGCCTGGTTCCCGATTAACAGCATTATACTGGCATTAATTATCGCAATTATCGCTTCATCCATATTGGCTTATGTACTAAGAAATTATGATTTCAAAGGAGAAAAAGAAGGTTTTCACGGAGTTGAACGCGTCTTTGTATGGTTACAAGTAATTACTGCAGCATATGTCGCGTTTGCACATGGTGCTAACGATCGTTCTAATGCGATAGGTCCAATGGCGGCAGTATATCAAATAATTTCTTCAGGTGGCGAATTGGCCGAAACAGCCGAAGTACCTGTTTGGTTAGTATTACTAGGAAGTGCTGGAATTGCAATAGGTGTGATGACTTGGGGTTGGAGAGTAATGGATACCATTGGTAGGAAAATTACTGATATTACACCAACTAGGGGATTTGCCGCAGAATTTGGAGCCGCAACTACTATTCTAATTTTCTCTATGCCTTTCCTAGCCGTACCCGTCTCTACCACCCATACCTTGGTTGGTGCAGTAGTTGGAGTTGGACTAGCTGGAGGTGCAAAGGCAGTAGATTTCAGAGTTTTTGGAAAGATTTTCGCATCTTGGATAGCAAGCCTTCCAGCTGCTGGATTCGGTTCAATTGTTATCTATGTGGCAAGTGGCTCAAATCCAATAAATCTCTTGGTTGTTATTCCTATAGCATTTGCAGCTACAATATATGTAATTTGGTCAACAAGAGAAAATGAAATTCATGTAGAGGATGCATTATCTGATGCAGGCAGTGTGGATTCATCTGCTCCAACTCCCTTCGAACTACTTCACACCCATGCAATGGCAGTAGAGGAGACTGTAGGGCACATGCTCAAAGCTGTAAATTCTGCAGCCAATGGATTGGATACATCACAAGAGATCAAACTGACTGTTGAAGCTGAGTTACGTGCGGATGAAATTAAGAATGATATCCGAAGGAGATTAGGTTCAGGGCAGGTCTCTGTAATTCAAGGAAGAGATTCATTACTCAAGATGATTTCAAGACAAGATAGAATTGCTGACTATGCACAAAATGTCGCCGAACAATTATCATTCCGAACTCTGTTTGACGATGAAAAATCTAGAGAAATGTTGAAGGAAATGGCAACTGCTGTATCAAAAACCGTTTCAGTATATGAAGATACAATTTCTCAATTGAAAGATGTAGCCCTTTCAGGATACACTAAGGCAGGCAGGGATAGATTGGGTGAGCTAATAGATGAGGTAAATTTAGCCGAACATCAAGCAGACATAATAGAGAGTAAAGCTGCAGCATATGTCTTCAGTCACGGAGAAGATGCACCATTAGCTGCTGTACACATGTACAGAGTACTACAAAGGCTCGATGATGTTGCTAATGCATGCGAGAAATCTGCAAATACTCTTATCCCTATAATCTATAATTAGATTTGGAATAATGTACTAATTTTTTTATCAGATAAATTAATTCTCATTAATCACCCTATATGTTTCAACTATTCTAGTAAAAATTATCACCTGAATGACAGACAGAAATAGCGACCACCATATCCATTTTGGCATTCCAAATATCCAAAGTGAATTATCCCCCCACCACCAATAATCATGAGCATTAATGAATACAAGTACTAAAGTAATCGACACTGAAATATTTTTTATTTTTGGTTTAAATGAGAAAATCTCATCGAATGAACCTCTGTCTGAATAGTATTGCGTGATTAGCAATGCCATTACTGAGGCAATAATGGCTGGAATTATTGCTACTGGCATGGCCGGACCAGTTGGAATAATCCACCAACCATCAAAAATTTCGGGTGTAAAAACTGCTAGAAGTACTATAGCTTCACCAGCCAGTATTGATATTATTATTGAAGAACCCTTTACTTCATCCATAAAAGAGACTAATGCTACAGAAGGAAAAATTACTGCATACATGGTGAAGGCTAATAGTCCTAGATCTAGTATGGACAAGTTTGACCACAAAGATAGTAGTAATCCCATAATAGCCAAGCAAATTATTACAATTTCACGATATCCAATTCCTTTATTTTCGTTGATTTGTAACAAATCTCTAGTAACTAAAGAACCAGTTGCAAGGAGTTGCGAATCCATTGTTGACATTAATGCAGCCAATCCTGCAATTAATACCAGTCCACCCAACCATTCACCACCCGAATAAATTACCTGTAATGGCAATATATTATCAGAACCCGCTCTATCTAAATCTGAAAATTCTATATGACCCAAAGCCCCAATTAATATGGGCGGCAAGAAAGCTATCCAAGCGACAATTGGATACATAGTTGCCATTATTCCAATATCACGATTACTATCAGCTGCACATAACCGCTGATATAACTGTGGAAACATTGGATCAGCAAAAATCCAAAGAAGTAATGTGCAAGACCAAATTAATATTGTATAATTGCCTTCTCTACCAAGAAGCTCTGGTTTAATTGATGCCAACTGTTCCATGGAATTATTTAATCCACCAAATTCATTAACAACTAAAATTAATCCTACCCAAAGTAAAACTAATGCCACAATACCTTGGGCTATATCTGTTCTAACGACTGCTTTCAAACCACCAGTTATTGTATATCCAATAACAAGAATTGTTACCAGTAAAGACCCTATCCATTCAGGCCCACCAAATAATGCAGAAACTACTATTCCAGCAGCCCTAGGTTGTAGAGCTAAGTAGGGTATTGTAGCTATAACCAATACAAGAGCCATAGTTTTCTGGGCATTGATTGATCCAGTCTGGCCACGAATAATTTCTGGGGCAGTCATTGCATTGTGCTTTACAGATAATTCTCTTGCTTTCTTTCCAATAAAGTACATTGAAACAGCCATAAATCCAGTTCCAAAAGCCATTATTGGAAGAAATGAAAGTCCGATTCTATACGCTGCCCCACTGGCTCCATAGACAGTAAACGCACTAAAATTTGTAGCTGCCATGGTAATTAATAATACAATTCCGTTGAGTTTTCGACCTGCTAAATAGTACCCCTCATCATCCTTGGATGCATCCCTTCTCGCCCAAATAGCAAAACAAATCATCGCAAATGAATAAGCTGCAATTGAAATCCAAGCAGACGACATACAATATGCGGGAAGATATTACATATATTGTGTCTGTTACTTCTAAGGTGAATCATTCAACCTATCATTCAACCATTCACGAATTTCTTCCCCAATATCTTCTCGAAGAAGGCTATGGTCTATTTGTGATTTTAACCAAGAGATAGGATTGCCACTATCATATAGTTTATAATTGTCAAATTTCACATAATCAAGACCTTCATTTTCGGCTAAGTGATTTAGTAGAGCAATTGATTGTAACTCGCCATATTCACTTAAAGGAAAGGATTTAATCAATTCATTTGAATTTCTTGGTAGCACATATCTACCACTCAAAACATAGTTACTTGGAGAATCTTCAATGTCCGGTTTTTCTACTATCTTACTAACTCTATTTTTTTCCGAGAACTCTACAACCCCATATTTATCCAAATCTTCTTTTGGTACCGAATTAACTCCAACTATTGATAAACCAGTCTCCCTATATTTGTTGACTAAATCAAGAGATGCTTCAGATGCATACTCAACACCCGATTCTTTAATCCCGATGTGATTTTTAATGAGTAAATTATCACCTAATAAAACTAAGAATGGACCTTCAATAATATGCAATGGGACTGCAATGGCATCACCAACACCCCCCGCTTCACTTTGTATATGGCCAATTATTTCCACTTGACTATGCCCCAGCTCTAGTGCTTCACTTGGTAAATCAGTTCTAATATTAGAATCAAAAATTCTTCCACTTTCCAAGAATGAATCAAGTATCTTC
>DAJW01000141.1:4839-8597 GCA_002496485.1 Euryarchaeota archaeon UBA36 | reverse complement strand
AGAGACCTTTCATTCCTCAAAAAACCCTGCTTATCAGCATCAAAAATGGCAACGAGTGAAACTTCTGGGATATCCAATCCTTCCCTCAATAAATTTATACCAACAATTACATCAATATGTCCTAATCTTAAAGCCTTGATTATTTCTGTTCTTTCTAATGTATCAATTTCACTGTGTAAATAATGAGCCTTAATCCCAACTCTTTCAAGATACTCAGCCACTTCTTCAGCAAATTTAATTGTCAGAACTGTAATTAAAACTCTTTCATTTTTTTCAATTCTTAGATTTATTTCACTGAGTAAATCTTGTACCTGACCTTCTGTAGATCTAACTTGAATCTCTGGATCAAGTAAACCTGTAGGTCTGATTTCCATTTTTACAACTCCCCTAATTCTATTAAGGGTTGATTGCATAGTCAGTCTTCCTACTGGCTTGGAAATTTTTGATTTTACTGCACCACCTGCTCCATCTACATGCATCAAACCTGATGGAATTCTTTGTCCTGTGATTTCAGCCAAATGCCGAAGCTCTCTTTCTCCTGGAGTTGCACTAACATAAATCATCTGATTAACTAATTTTTGAAATTCATCTATTCTCAATGGCCTATTATCATAAGCCGATGGAAGTCTAAATCCGTGATCAATTAAATTCTTTTTCCTAGAAAAATCTCCACCATACATTCCCCCGACCTGAGGAAGAGTCACATGAGATTCATCCATAATTACTAAGTATTTTTCCGAATTTCCCTGAAATTTCTCCGCATTACTGGCAAAAAAATCTAGAAGACAGTAAGATCTTTCATCCCTAGTCCTCCCATCGAAATGCATAGAGTAATTTTCTACTCCTTTACAACTACCAATTTCTTTCAACATTTCCAAATCAAATTTTGTTCTTTGCTCAATTCTATGTGCTTCTATGTCTCTTCCTTTAGATTGAAACCAATCAATTCTTGAATCTAATTCAGCTTCGATATTCTCTATAGCTTGATTGAACTTATCCTCACTAGTCATGTAGAATTCTCTTGGATGTATCCATACTTCTTCAAACTCATCAAGTATTTCCCATGAAACAGCCTCGCATACTGTGATTCTTTCAATTCCTTTCCATCCGAAAATTAGTCTAATTGGATCATCCCTGCTTGGCATCCAGATATCTAATACTTCTCCTCTTAATCTGATATCCCCTCTTACAATTTCTCCATTAACTCTCCTGTATTGCAATCCAACTAATTCTTTAATAGCATCTTGAGGATCTATTTCCTGATTAACTTGATATCTCAAATGATTTTTCTCAAATACCTCAGGTGCATTTAATCCGTATATTACAGAAACTGTACCTACTGTTATCACATCTGGCCTTGAAACCAGTGATGCAACCGTTGAAAATCTCTCTTGCTCGATTCTTTCATTCATTTCTAGTTCTTTGTCGATATACAAATCTCTTCCTGGAATATAAGCTTCAGGTTGATAGTAATCATAATAGCTAACGAAGTACTCAACCGCATTCTCTGGAAATAATCCCGACATTTCTTGCCAAATCTGTCTAGCCAGTGTTTTATTATGCGAGAGAATGAGTGTTGGAATCTGTAATTTCTCAATCACCTTTGCCATAGCAAAAGTCTTTCCTGAACCAGTCACTCCTAGAAGAATTGATCTTTGTTGGCCAGAATTTATCTGGTTTACTAATTGATCAATCGCTTGTTGTTGATCCCCCGCAGTTTCGTATTCTGCATGAAGTTTGAACATTTTCCACTCTCCTTTTACAAATTACAGCTATTTTCAGCCTACACTTCGATAAAGCTCCGACAAGTTACTATAATGAGAACGTTCGCTTACAACCATAGACTTGAAACGAGGGTTTGTTTGTGACTTTCACATACGACATATGGAGGCAGTACGGTGACGAAGTGTGATGTGTTGGTTGTAGGAGCAGGTCCAGGAGGCGGAAATGCAGCTCTACAATGTGCAAGATTGGGACTTTCTACCATAATTCTTGAAGATCATTCTGAGGTTGGTACCCCAGTTCATTGTGGTGAATGTATTTCAGAAATTGCTTGCGACAATTTAAATCTAGAATTGCCCGATGAAGTAATTAGCAAGCAAGTTAATGGTATAAGAGTTATTTTTCCTGATGGAACGGAAAAATGTTTAACCGAAAGGGGATATGTATTAGAAAAACACCTTTTCGAAAGATGGATTGCAGAAGAAGCAGTTTCAGCAGGAGCTATTCTTCACTTGAATCATAAACTAACTTCAATGGATAGAATGGAAGAGAATGGAAAATTTTCTGGATGGAAGTGCAATGGAAAGGGTGAAAATTTCCCCATCGATGCAAAAATTGTTATCGACGCTTCAGGAGTAGCTGCAATTTGTTCTAAAATTGTTAAAATCGACGAAGACAACAAATTAAATTCCGGTGGAAAAGTCGTAGCAGGAATGCAATATGAGATGCTTGAAGTCCCTACAGATGACTATTTGGATTTTTATATATGGCCAAAATATGCAGAAAAGGGATATTTATGGATGATTCCAAAATGCGATGGAAGAGCAAATGTAGGATTAGTTACCGAAGATCGTCCTATGGCCAAAAAATCTCTAGACGATTTTATTGCAGCAACTCATTTCAGAGATTTGGAACAAGTTGCACCGCCTTGGAAAGAAAAAGGTAACCCAGCATTTGGTGGAACAATACCAATATCTGGTCCCTTTGAAAATACTCACTATGATGGATTAATGCTAGTTGGAGATGCTGCAGGTTTCACATCTCCACTTTTTGAAGGGGGATCTCATTTGGCACTTAAATCTGCAGTTTTTGCAGCTGAAACAGCTTTTTCTGCAATCTCAGATGGAGATTTAAGCTCCAAGAATCTATCTAAATATTCAGACTTATGGGGTGATGAATTCCCTCCATATGATAAAATTCTTAGAGGAAAAAATGCCCTTTTCGAACTTACTGATGAAGAAATGTCAATTATGGCGAAGTGTTTCCCCAATGAAATGTCAGATATGGGAATTTCAGGAAAGATTATGGTAGGCATTAGACTGATAGTTAGGAAGCCAAGTTTATTTTTCAAAAAGATAATCCCGGCAATGCTGGCATTTGGATATAGTCGTGCAAAATATTACGGTTGGTGATTCGATTCTTTCCTATCTCGGGACTTCACTACTTGCGTTAGCTCTATTAGCTACAATAAATCAGATTGCTAGACCAAAATCTGAGACTTTCTCTATCAGAATAATTACTATGATTTTACAAGTTTCTCCGTTTTTACTCATAGTTTTTTCATTCATACTTGAAGCTACTACGTTAGATTTAGTGTCAAGATATGCTGGCTTTGGCTCTAATCTCCCATTTTTTTATAGAATTTCTGCAGTTTGGAGTAGTAGATCGGGACCTTTATTGATGTGGATTGCAATACTAGCAATCATTAATATTTACATCCATTTAGATAAAAATACTGGCACACTAGAATTTAGGTTCATGAATACATGGATAGCAATTTTAATACTAATTTCATTACTACTTGATCCCTTTGCACCTGCTACCTCGAACATAAGCGGCGAACTTAATCCACTACTACAGACTAATCTTATGGTTATACATCCACCCATAGTTTTCATGTTTTATTCACTTTGTTTGGCTACTTCCAGCATAGCAATGGCAGGAATAATTAGAAATGATGATGCAGAAAAAATACATTACAATCAAATTTTTTGGGCTCGAGCGTCATTCACAGTTGGAACAATTGGTATAGGATT
>DAJW01000141.1:0-4439 GCA_002496485.1 Euryarchaeota archaeon UBA36 | reverse complement strand
CCATGGATAGCTCTACTAATTATAATCCATGCCAGATCTAAGCCCAATTCCAATTCAGCATTTTCGATTTCTCCAGCTCTTGCATTAATTACTGGAGCTTTGACATTACACTCAACTCTAGTAACTCGTGCAAATGGAGTATGGGCTTCAGTTCATGCATTCGTTGGAGACGGTAAGGGCAGTCTGCCTCAAGATCCCTATTTGCGAATACTCGATGTAATCGATTTTTCTGCGGTTGGAATTGAAATTTTATCCTATCTAGTTCTAATTTGCATTCTATCTGTTTCTACGCTGATATACTTGATTAGAAACCAAAAAAGAGAACTTGAATCAAAAATGAAAACTAGTTTACTTCAGGAAAACAAATTCTTTTCCGCAATGCTGTTAATATCATTTTTAGCCATAGGATTTTGGATTGGCTCAGTAGCAGTTTTGTGTTTAGGCACCTCAATTATGTTACTATTGATTAATAGTGATTCTGAAAAACCAAACACAGCTTGGGTTACTGCTGGAGTTTTTTTAATGTTATTTTCTAGTTGGAGCTCAATTGCAGAAATTACTCAGGCAATAGTTGGCCTAATTCCTTTCATGCTAACTTGGTTAATTTCAGATGTAGAAGATGATTTCTCACATTTTAATAGAATAATAACTGATATCACTACAAGAATAAATTTTGCTAAACTGATTCCATGGTATGGCGGGATGATTTTTCTTCTGCTTACTTGGTTACTACTCACCGTTGAAATCGATGGTCCTAGCCTCGAGGCGCATGAGTTCTACGGTGCACCAATTATTGGCTTTCTAGCACTGGGTATTACCATTTATTCATGGGGAAGGAGTATTGAAAACAAAACTCAAATTATAATATTGTCAACTACACTACTGGTTTCTCTAATATTTCCATTTTTTAGTGATTTGATACAGTTACCGGGAGATTCAGATTTAGTAATTACTTCTGGAATAACTAGAGGAGCGCTAGTTTTATTCCTTTTACCATGGTTTTTATTATCTCTCATTCCTACTTTTTTAAGGTTAAAGAATACAACCAAATTACTATATGGAAAATTTAAAAATGATGGAATTAGATCCAATAGAAGTTCAAAAATCACTAAACTGTTTGGCTCCCACATATCTCACTTAGGCATAATATTACTCCTAATAGGACATTTATTCACAACGACATTGGTTGATAGATCAGACCCCTCACACCTAGTCGATCTAAAGAAAGACGAAACTGTAGAATTCAATAATTTAGAATTAAAATTTAAAAACGTAGAAATTGTTTCTTCGAATGATGAAAGTTATGCATATTCTATTGGAGATGGATATATTGGTATAATCGTGGAAGTTTATGAAAATGGTATTCTTAAGGATGAAGTAATGCCCGGGATGTTAAGTTTTTACTCTCCTAGCGGCTCAGTAATTGCTAGATCAGAAGTAGATAGGATGGTTGGATTAACTGGCGATACTATTGTAATCTTGGATGTCTTTCAATCTAATGATTTACTCAGTGCAATGATTACTGGAACTACGGATGAGGTTGAAGAAGTGAGAATTACAGTTCATCAGCTACCAGGAAGTCATTTGGTGTGGTTAGGTTGGATAATGCTAATATTAGGTGGATTTTTCACTTTAATAACTAAAGAAAAAAATCTCCCATTAGATGATTAGGACTTTTATTTTTAGTAAAATTCAGTTTACTGTTGAAATCTAGCTATTAGACCGTTTGAATCAAAAAGGAAGAGCCGGTCGCTGCCGCACGGGTGCTAAAATGGAAGCAGGCTCAATAGTACATATTGATTATGATTTATTTAATGCAAGTAATGAAAAATTAATTGAGACAACCAAAGAAGATTCAGCAAAAGAACACGAAATCCACGATGAAACAAAGACCTATAATCCCATGATAACAATAGTTGGGGATGGTAGATTAATTCCAGGCTTTGAAGAACATTTATCTGGCGCTAAGGCTAATGAGGAATATGAATTTGATATTGAGCCCGAAAAGGCATATGGTGAAAGAGATGCAAATCAAATTGATACGATATCTCAGAATGTTCTACTTAGAAGTGTCAGGGATCCTAATTCTCTGGGAATTGGCTCACCAGTGGAGATTGGTGGTAAGACTGGGATTTTACAATTTATGAGTGCTGGTAGAGCTAGAATAGACTATAATCATCCACTTGCGGGAGTGACATTAAGGTATAATTATCAAATTGTTAAGGTGGTAGAGGATAGAGAAGAGAAAATACAGACTTTATTGAAAATGAATACGGGAAAAGATGACTTCGAAATTTCATTTGATGGAGATGACCTAACAATCACTTTATCAGAGGAAATGGCTTATGACCAAAACTGGGCATATGCCAAATTTGCTCTGGTTCGAACTCTAAGAGAGCATGTTGGAGTATCTAAAGTAATCTTTAGAGAAGTTCATGAACCTAGACAGATAGAGGAAGAGTAAAATCATCTTCAATAAATACGTTGAGTTTAAAGTAGACCATTTTTTCGAAGTGACAATAATGGAGAATTAAATATGGGAGTCGGAATAGAACCAATAGGAGAAATGCTATTACTAGCAATGGAGAATGCACCTGAAAAGACAGCCTCAGGACTTCTCCTGCCAGAAGAAGCTAGAGAAAAGATGACAGTTGGAATTGTAGAGTCTGCAGGTTCGGAAGTAAAAGGAATTTCAGTAGGAGATAGAGTAATCTACAGACAATACAGTGGAACAAAACTTGAGTGGATGGGGCAAGACTACTTACTGATAAAAGAAGAAGATATTCAAGCAAAGGTTGTGGGGTGAAAATTTTGGGAGCTAAGAAAATAATTTATGGAGCAGAAGCTAGAGAAAAGTTGTTAGAAGGAATTGATGCAGTTGCTAATGCAGTCAAGGTCACCTTAGGACCCGCTGCTAGGACCGTAGTTTTAGAGAAATCATGGGGCAGCCCATCTATAATAAACGACGGCGTAACTATAGCAAAGGATATTGAATTAGGAGATCCATTTGCTAACATGGGAGCAAAGTTAATCCAAGAAGTTGCAAGTAAAACACAAGACAATGCAGGAGATGGAACTTCAACAGCATCAATTCTAGCGCAGAGCCTGTGCCATCATGGTTTAGACAATATGCAATCTGGATCAAGTCCAGTAGAACTGAAAGCGGGATTTGATGAAGCTATTTCCGCCGTAGTAAATACGCTAAAAGACAGGTCTGTTCCAGTTGAAACTAGTGCAACCATTAAGCAAGTAGCTACTATTGCATCAAACAACGACGAAGAGATTGGTACTCTAATTTCAGAAGCAGTAGATGCAGTTGGAAGGGATGGAGTAATAACCGTAGAAGAGGCAAAATCAATAGAAACTTCGTTAAATGTCGTCGAAGGAATGGAATTCAACAAAGGATATCTGAGTCCTTACATGATAACTGATGCCGAGAAAAAAGAATCAGTTCATGAGAGTCCTATGATACTTCTCACAGATCACACAATTAATTCTGCACAAGACTTACTCCCTTCTCTCGAAGCAAGTGTACAACAAAAGAAACCATTACTGATAATTGCCAAGGATATTGAGGGTGAAGCATTAGCTACTCTAGTTCTAAATGTTGTTAGTAAAGTGGTCAAAGCTGTTGCTGTAAAAGCCCCCGGTTTTGGAGATGAAATTGCAGAACAACTTGAAGACATAGCAGTATTGACTGGAGCAAAACCACTTCTAAAAGACCAAGGTGCCGACTTAAAATCACAAGGTCCTTCAAGCTTAGGAACCGCTGATAGAGTGATTGTTGGAAAAGGAAAAACAACTATAGTAGGCGGCGGAGGAGATTCGAAGTCAACTGAAGAAAGAGCAGATTTACTCAGAGGTCAAGCAAAACTAGCATCCAGCAAATGGGATAAAGAGAAAATTGAGAAAAGAATCGGAAAATTGACTGGCGGTGTAGCCGTTCTCAAGGTTGGAGCTGCAACTGAAACAGAAATGAAAGAAACAAAGGCTAGAGTAGATGATGCACTAAATGCCACTAGGGCGGCTATGGCAGAAGGAGTAGTTGCTGGTGGTGGAGTAACTTTACTTAGAGTTAGAGAAGTACTCAAGCAAATCTCAGAAGATGCTGAGGGAGATCGTGCAATCGGCATAAATCTAGTTTATGATGCGCTTTCAGCCCCGACATGGCAAATTTCTGAAAATGCTGGAGTAGATGGTGGAGAAGTAATAAAAAATATTCTCCAGAATGAAGACGAGGATTTCGGATTTAATGCTAGAACGGGCGAGTATGTCAACATGGTTGAGAATGGGATTCTAGATCCTGCAAAAGTTACTAGGAATGCACTAGAATCAGCAGGATCAATAGCCGGGTTAGTTCTAACAACTGAAACCCTAATCGCCGATGATCCAGAATTGAAAGAAGCAGCACCTGCAATGCCAGATATGGGCGGCATGGG
>DAJW01000064.1 GCA_002496485.1 Euryarchaeota archaeon UBA36 | reverse complement strand
ATACCAGTCACTAGAATATTAAAACTAGACTCATCTAGGCCCAAAGAGAATCTAATTCCCTCTATAAATCCACTTTCGTCAGAATTATCATTCGAATCATCATCAATCAAAGATCTAATTTGCCAACCATTAGATGAGGAAACTAGAATCACGGTTTCACTAAATTCTACTGAACGATCTACAAATCCAATTTGACCCGATAATAATCTATTTGATAGCCCCATCCAACCCTTATCATAATCAATTACTCCATATTCTACTTGGGGTCCAACAGAACTGACCCTATCAAAAAATACTTGTACAATATTGTCGCCCTCAGAAATATCAATTTCACTCAAACCTCTGGCCGAAATCTCAACTACCAAATCATCAATTTGTCTGAAATTAGAATCAACAACTTTAGCAATCAATTTCGAATTTTGCGAATCTCCTTCCTTCCACAAAACAATCAGTTTTTCTTCATCATTTTCTATGTTAACCATCATTTTTGGTAGGCCAGCTTCATCGCCAATTGATTTTTTATATGCCCAATCTTCAGCGTCAATTTGTCCATGGGCATACCATAATCCCAATCTATTTTTCCCGGTCGTATCGTTTCTAACCGATTGAAAAATTAGATGAATATTTTCTACTCCGAATTCGACCGCTAATGGATCAGCAGTAGAATAAGGGACGTCAAGTTGTGAAATCACCTTTGAATTATGACTCCAATCCGAAGAAGATTTAGGACTCTCAGCTTTGAGTATGAATATATCAGTAGCATCATTATTCGATTTCTCGCCCAACTTAAGCTGATAGCCAGCTATAATTATCTCGGAATCATGTACATCGATATCTATCCCCCAATATTTCCCTTCCGACAATAAAATACCATCAACTAAATCCTGTATTGGTGCAACGTTGCAAGTATAATCAATTGTTGAGTAACTAACAGTCTGCTTCAAAAAACCAAAATTATCTAAGTACCTTCTAGTCCAAGCTAGGTAAGACAAACCATCTTCCCCATCCATTACTACCAAATCTCCAGTCCACCTTTCTTCTAATACATTAGGGCAACGAATCAATGATTTAGAAGGGGTAAGCTTGTACAAGTATAAATTACCACTTTTATGCGTAATTACTAGTCCACCTTCTTCATTTTCAGCATTGATAATCCTAACTGGTTCCTCGCCATTTTCAAAATTCATTTCTCTGGGGCCAGTTAGAGTAACTCCACTAACTAAAATAGTCTTTATGAATTCATTATTGGTCAAATCCAAATCCTCTGTGTCATTAATCCACACTTTAGCATTTAATTCGAATGCGCCGGAATATTCCGGAATCCACAGAAAAGAAATCTTGGCATAAGATCCACCCAATACAAATGCCGCTTTAGATGTGCCAAGTATTTCATTAATGCCCATATCACCAACTTTCTCCAAGGTTACCTCAATTCCATATGCATCAGTGTCTCCAAGATTATCTATTCGAACTTCAATCAATGTTTGTTCCAGTGGCCGAGGTATTACAGGAGTAGTATCAAAAGCACCGTCTCGAATTGACAAATCGACACCACTGGGCCTAGATAATATGGGAAAACTAGCTGATAATTTATTATTATCTTCATCTCCTTCCTCTATGGTATTAATAGGATCTATTATTATGTCTAAATCTCGAGTGCCGGACTCCGATGGATTCCAATAAAGGACAACATCAATATAATCGCCAGTATCAACTATCGGAATTACAAACTCATCTCTCCTATCCCCATTTTCTTCAAGAATAACACCAACTTCTTTTGCTACAACATCTCCAGTATTTCTTATAGTAGCTCTAACTTCAAGAAAAGTATTAACATAAGCTTCAGTAATAGAGACTCCAAACTCTTGTACAGAAATGGAACTACTACTAAAAATTAAATCCGGAATTGGCGGATCATTATCCACACTAACCTGTCTCCTAATTTCTTCTGAAACTACTCCCACTCCACTAACTAATCTAACTGAGATTCTGTACTCATCATCCTTTACAGAAGTTGTATCCCAATTGAAAGACCAATCTCCACTAGACTGACCATTTCCACCATATACTGCCGCATCTTCCCAGTCTTCAGTATCTAATCTCCACTGAATTGTAGCCCCCTTAACAGTTTCAAATTCTCCGGAGACTTCAATTTCCCCAATTAATTCATTTTGACCACTTGGAGAATTCATTGTAATATTGACTCTTCCCACTAAATATTCTACAGTTGTTTCATCACTCCAAGTACCCAACTCATTTTTCGCTACCGCCTTGATTGTGAATAACAAATCATCATAATCATCTGGAAAATTGGGTATTTCAAGGGGAGTAGACCAATTTTCAATCCCTACAGGTTCATGCCAATCAACTAGGACAGCTTTAGATATCGGCTCTTGTGGATCTGGCCTATATTCATATTCAATTTTAACTAATATCTCTTCTATAGTTCCGTTATCTCTGCCATTCTTATTTACATCACCAAGAATATTGTAAGAACTACCTTGAACGACCCATGAATTTTTAGCAGGACTCACAATATCTAGCCACAATCCACTGGTTGGATTAGTTGGACCGCCAGTCGAATTATTATCAATAGGTCCAGAGCCTAACATCCCACTTGCAATCAATGCCCCATCAATTATTCCGAACCCGTATCGATCATTCCAACTCTCTCCCTCATATGTCTCAGTGGAACTGCCCCTAGATTCTGAGTTTTCCATCAAGTATTCCTTAATGACTTCACTCCTCCAAATTCCTTTACCGTCTTCCATGAAATCCATTCTCTTTGATTCCCCGATTTCCATCATTATTGCTATCATTCCGGAAACTGCTGGAGTGGACATACTTGAACCAGAAAGCTCCTTGTAATCATCAGATGCTCTACTATTTTCAGAGCCCGGGAGAATACTTGTCGAAGCAGCATGAGACGCTGAATTTATTGCAGAACCGGGAGCAACTACCCACGGCTTTAATTCATCGTACCTATCACTATCTCCATCGTCCTCTCTGGGTCCGTAATTAGAATTCGATGAAATGGAATCATCTTCTCTATTGATGGAATTCTTGTCATCTAACCACCCAACAGTAATTGCTGTATCTGCAGCGCCTACAGAATTGACATAATTTTCGCCATCATTACCAATTGCAGCAACGCAGACTAATCCCGCCTCAGATGCCTGATTTACCAGTAATCCTTCTGCTGTAGTTCCATTATCAGAACCATCAGCACCTGGAGTACTTGTTTGTCTTCCAAAGGACATAGACACTATCTCAATACCATCACTGGAGTCATTGTTCCCCCAATCCGTCTCATGATTATTTATCACCCATTGCAATCCAGCGAGTATGGATTGCGAATTTCCGCCACCAAAGTCTTCCATAACTTTCACATCTACAAGGTATGAACCCGGTGCGTATCCTACGTTTATTCTATCTCTATCACCAGTTCCCAAGGCGATTCCAGCTACGTGAGTTCCATGACCATCTCCATCGTCCGGGTCCTCTTCTTCACATCCGCTTTGCCCAATGCCTGTTGCGTCACAACCTGCTACCCACTTTGGATCATTTAACTCGTTAGGATCCTTGGTGTTATCATTATTATCATCCGAAAAATCATCCAGCGAGAAATGCTCATTATCTACGCCAGTATCTAACACAGCTATGACAATCCCCGAACCATCATATCCCAAGGAACTCAATGTTTCAGAATAAATTTCTGAAGTCCTAACCTTTGAAGCCTTAGTGGCTTTATCTAAATATGGAACGATTACATTTTGTTCTTCAATCAATACTACTCCTTCAAGCTGCCAAATTTCTAACAGTGAACTAACAGGCACATGATCTAAAACTATGGCATCAAGATGATCCATTGCCATAAACCATGACCCTTCCCTTTCCCATCCATGTTTGGTAATTGTTTCGATTAATTTTGACTCATCAGTCGGACCAGGGTGCCAGGCATAATGAATTATAATTGCCACACTCAATCTCCCATCCGCAGCAATAATAGATGTTTTAGATACAGATTCTCTTTCTCCTTCGATAATCAATTCCAAACGATCATCCATCCCATTTCCATCTATGTCCGACCAAAACTTTTCCCACCATCCATATTCTAAAACAGCTTCACTGGAACCTGTAGTTCTCGAGAATGTAGGTTTGTTATCCTTTGTTATGCAGCTTAAATCATCACAAAGAATCAATGGCTTTCCATCCCTTATTGGGATTAATTCTTCTTCATTGTCGTGATTCAATTGTACCACATTTGCACTAACACCCATCGAAATATCAAGAATAATTATCGAAATTCCAACTAGAATCGGTAATAACTTAGGGTGCCCACTCCGCATAACTTTCATCCCACCCAACAACATATTGTAATTAATTCCAACCATTTGTAGAGTTATTATTACATCAATTATGGCCACTTAAAGTGCCCTTCAGACTCCCCACAAGTAAGAAAACATATTCTATTTTCTACTTTTGTCAAGACTTCCCCTCCACAATAAGGGCATATTGTATTTTCAGCCAATTCTTCCAGCCACGCTATCCTAGTCTCGATTTCATCACCTTCTTCTCTCAAACGTCTCAAGATTCTCTCACCGTTACCTTCAAGTGGAGAATTAGCTGAACTCCATGGGTCATCATCCAAACTACCCATTCTAGATTTTATTCCTTCCCTAACAGAAATTCCCATTTGTGAGGATTCAAATTTTTCATCAAGAGGACTTGGCCCTCCTCTAGCAATCGGTCTAGCTACAATATATGCCACAAAAAACCCTCCAAAATGTGCCAAATGAGCAATATTTGTTTCCCCAGAACTTCCATATTGAATGGCAAACATTTGATAAACTTCTAAACCCAATCTGACCAAAGCAATTAGCCAAACTGGCCATGCCCTAATAAAAAATAATAATGGAAACTCAATGTTGTCTTCAGGCCAACAAGCCATATATGCCCCCAAAAGTCCAAATGCGG
Source organism: Euryarchaeota archaeon UBA36 (assembly GCA_002496485.1). Lineage (GTDB taxonomy): Archaea > Thermoplasmatota > Poseidoniia > Poseidoniales > Thalassarchaeaceae > UBA36. Next base: position 853 of record DAJW01000064.1, on the reverse strand, counting down.
CTCCACTCGCTCCTACTGCAGGATTCCAAGAATCTGGATGAGTCCAAATCCATGCGACATTACCTCCTAACATACCCAGTAAGTAAACTATCATCCATCTTTTCGCACCTAATCTTTGCTCTAATGGAACTCCCACTAAAGCGATGACAAGTATATTTCCAAGAACATGAATCCAATCTGCGTGTATCCATCCAGCAGTAAATAATCGATGAAAATGACTGGGTTCCAATGATAAAGCAGGAATTAAGGAAAAAAAATCAATCGGATCGAAACTAAATATCCCTCCCGAGAAAATAGATAAGGCAAACTGGATAAAAAATACCAAAAGTAATGATAATACGACTCCTAAAGAAACGCTAGTTTTATTTCTACTCGCTGAAATAAATGGATAAATCGCAAATGTGACTAGAAGCATTATCCAGAGAAAATCCGAAATTTCTAATAATTCCCAAAATATATCATTATCTATATTCGGAGACGCCATTAGTTCTTCGAAGTAATGGTATTAATTGGAACTTCGCAATATTAATCCTCAAACGCAATGACTTACTCGGAAAGTTGTGGAAGGTGAATGCGTACTCAAAGCTTCGAATTTAGAAGTTCATCGAGGGAACATGAAAATCTTTGATAATTTATCGATATCCCTTATGAAAGGAGAAGTGGTAGCCTTAGTTGGAGACAATGGCTCCGGAAAAACAACCATCATAGAATCTCTTTGTGGAATTACCACACTTAAGCAAGGAGAGGTCTATTGGGCCACTGAATCAGATGTCTATAAATTAATTAGAGATTCTGAAGGCCGCAGAAATCCACCCCCTCCTATGGGACTCACTCTACAAGATTCAGGGATTTG
>DAJW01000079.1 GCA_002496485.1 Euryarchaeota archaeon UBA36 | reverse complement strand
GATGTGGCTCCGCCTGCAAATCTTGTATTATTGGACCCGCATGTCACCGGAATACGAACGTATGGGACAAGGGTCGGAGCTTATGACAATTCTGCTGGTACTGCAATGGTCTTAGAGACTGCAAAAGTTCTTTCAGAATTTAATACAAGGCGCACTATGGTATTCTGTTTGTGGTCGGGAGAAGAAGGTGGTAAGAGGGGTTCAGATTATTGGACTGATTATTATGTCAGAGAAGATAATCCTGATGTGACTATTACTAATTACATCAACCTAGATATGGCCGGAGTAAACTGGCCCGGTGGTGGTGGCGCCCCTCATGGAGACCCAGATCCCCAAATTGATGAAGACGGGTATCCAAAAGACGCAGAGGTCTGGCCTCTAAGAGTCTATATTGGACCTGGTCCAAATCATGATAGATTTGATCAGCCTGGAATGGTGGGGCTGTCAAATTGGATTGGTTCTGATGCTTTGGGTTTAGAAGAGCGGCTTGGAACATTAGTCGGAACAAATTACAGTGTTGATACATGGAAAACTGATGTGTGGTTAGATATGGACAGACCTGAAATCATTGTATATGAGGATACTACAGCCAGAAGTGATCATGCAAGTTTTCAAGATAATTTAGGGACTGTAACCATTGGTTTTGGTGGGTTGGTGGATGGGTATTGGTGTTACCATCAAACATGCGATACATTGGAAGAAATGGAGCAGTGGATGGACACGACTGGAAAAAACTATGGGGATGAAAATACTGGTATGGCAAATGTAATTAATAGTCTTGATTTGATCACTTGGTGGGCATTAATGACTTTCTTTCATTGCGATGAGGTTCCAATAATCAATGCGTTGTAATCTAAATGAGACTGACTGTTAAATATACAGTTCCTATTGAAATTGTAAGCCATGTGTAGTAAATTAATGGGGACCATGTGATTATTTTCTTGCCATCAAGAGGTCCGAAAGGTAACATATTGAATGCGGCGAGAATTCCATTGCCCCATAACCAATAGAATAGTATTGTATCGATTAATGAAATTGTTGGAAGAAATAGTAGTGTCGCATAACCAATTACCCAGAGAGAAATATTTGTCACGGGTCCGGCAAGGGCGATTTTTCCAAACTGAGATTTGGTAGTTTTTCCTGCAACCATCACAGCTCCGGGCGCCATAAACAAAAATCCAGTTATAGCAGCTAGGATTATTCCAAATCTCAGTCCAGCTGGATCTGCTCTGAATTCTGCCCAACATCCATAATATTTAGCAACAAATTTATGCGCAAACTCGTGTAATAGAAATGCTGGAGCTAAGGCTATCAAAGACAATATTGCATTATTAAAAAATTGTGATGAAAGGCCATTAAGAATGCCACCATCGAACATTAACGCTAACGCTAATGTGAATGCGGCTGTGGCCCAAATCAAATGTCTTATTTCAGTAGATGAAAAATGCCAGATAGATCCGGTATGAAGTCTGATATTAGCTGATTGAAAATTATTGCCGAATAGTGAGTTGATTATTCGGCCTTGGCTATCTAGATGCACCACATGTACTCTTGGCTTCCTCCAATTTCCATCATCTCTAGCCTTAGCATGTGATTTCTTCAATTTTTTTTCAAAGGGATCGTCATCAACCCACCATGCTCGTGGATCTCTCTCTCCTTTCATGCCTACGGATTATACTGATTACCTATCAAGTCTCGTAATACATTATTCTTCTAATAATTGATTAAGTTCGTCGATAAAATCTTTCCAGGTTGTCGGTTTTTGCTTATTTTTGATGCCATATACCTTCTTCAATTCGATTAATTCCTCTGGGGCCGGTGGTCTTTCAGACCACTTATTTTGATTTGCAACTCGACTGATAAGTGACTCTTTATTTTTGTTAGCATCCCTTTCAAATTTCGCAAAAAATTTTTCCGTGGATTGGCTTACTGATTTTCCTTGGTGAGCATTGATTAACTCAGAATATTTTTTCATCCATTGTCCATGAATATTATCATCTATGAATGCGGAAGGGTTTGAAATCATCTGTATTAATTCTCTTGCTAATCTTTGGGATTTTGTTTTTGCTCTGTCTGTGCTAAGTTTTTCTCTAGCCTTAGAATGTTCTGAAATACATTTCTTACATCTTTCAGAACCGGGCATATCTGGAGCATCGCACAATAAACAACAAACGGAAAAACCCATCTGTTCCATAGCTCTTCTTGGGAGGGACAAGTTATCCCTCCATTTGAAAATAGGTCATATTACCTACTGATTCATATAAACTAGGTCCGCTTCCCAAATAATAAACGGAACCTAATCTATCCCGTGAATCTTCTGGCGTTGCATTACTATCTGCTGCACAATTATCCGTACATCCGTCTGCAAAGGCAACATATACCCTTCCCTCTCTATCAATATGTAAGTCATTAAAATCTAATAGATTTCTGTTTGAGCCACCAATATCTCTACAGTCTCCGCTGTTAAGACAAATACTTCCAATCTGAACTGGATCTGGAGAGACTCGAATTGTGTGAAAGGAAGGGTTTGGATCTAATGCATTCAGACTGTATGTAATATAAAGATAATAACTTACATTACCAGTCGCATAATGCGCATTTCCATCCCAAGATTCGTTATCGATATTGAGAAGTCCTAGTTCAGAGTCATTTTCACTTCCAAGATATGTTATTGCAATTCTGCCCGGATCTCCTGCATCAATATGTGGGAAAACCGCAGATATTACTTGATTGGGGCTTACTCTAGTACTATTTTGCTCCCATGATAATCCGGAATCTAAACTTCTAGACATATACACTCCTTGATCCGCTCCAACCCAGATATGATAAGCATTAGATTGTGTATCGGTTCCTACTTCAGAATTCTTTCTTGGATTAGGGGTACCTACGTCTTCACCCATTGTTCTTTCTTCCCAAGAGAAACCGTTATCTTTAGAAAAAACAATAGTTGGAGTCGGAACTCTTGGTGTAACGTATACAGTACCGTCTGGAGCTGTGGTGATAGCCCCATGGAGTCCTCCATTAGTAGTTACTAATCCATATACCTGCCCACCAACTTCGAAGGTTGCTCCACCATCAAAACTAGTGTAGCAAAAAATTCCAGCTCCCTTATTGTAACAAAAATATACTGCGGTTTCGTAAATATTTTGAGTAAATTGGCCTAGAAGTGAATACCCCTGGTCTGTCCATGGACCAGATCCAAGCTTAATATGATCATTCAGAGGAATTGGTCCTGAATCATGTGGATTGCCTAACCAATTTAGTCCGTCATCATCACTCCATGCTATCCATGTAGTTAGAAGTCCTACCATTTGAACATCAAAAATTCTGTCTGTTGCTGGATCTACCCATAACCAAGGATCGCTTGTAGATGGATGTTGAAAAATTGAATTCATGTGATCCCAACTTTGACCATGATCACATGATCTCATTACCTTTTCAAATGCTACAAAGAAAATACATCCTGATGAAGTAATTCCAATGCTAGGTTCGGCGCCTTCTTCGCCGACATTGCTAAAAACAAAACTTAAGTTTAAAATATCCATATCTAAAGCATTTCCGTCTGAATCTGTCACGAAAATCCCGTCAGGATGGTTTTTTTGGGCCTCATCTGAAGAAAATGTATCTTCATTAAGACACCCAGATGTTGAGAATAATACAAATAAGAGTGTTATGCCAATAGCTACTGGCCGGTTACTCATGTTCACCTGTTTAAGATATTCCTTTTGAATACGTTGTTTCTGCAGAGTCATAATCCTATCATGTCTTCATGACCACATTCTGGATAAGCACAAATTACCTTATATCTATCTCTTTTGGGTCTTGGGATTTCCATTCTAATTCCACACATTGTACAAAAATGTGTAATCGATTCTGGAGCTTTAATAATTGCTTCATCAAGTTCTTTTTCATTTGTTTGTATAGATGATGTCCAACCAACCTGGTCTGTATAAGAATCTAGTTCTTCTGATATTTTCTTCGCTTTCAGGCCGAGTTTGATTTTTATCCGTCTACTCTTCTTCTTATCGGATAATGGAGGTTGCCCAGGCTTACTCTTTCTTGGTTGAGGTGGTGGAGCTTGTTTTCTTGTTTTTTTCGGTGGTGGTGGAGCTTGTTTTCTTGTTTTGGGCTTTGGTGGTGGTGCCTGAGGTGGTGGTGGAGCTT
>DAJW01000020.1 GCA_002496485.1 Euryarchaeota archaeon UBA36 | reverse complement strand
CATGTTTGATGTTAACTACAATTTTACTATCAGTAAGCCTCAGTGGCATCAATTTGAAAGAACTTTCTCACCGAAATTATTCCAATGACACATCCCAGAAAAATAATGCAAACGTTGACTTTTCTGTAACCGGATTAGAATTAGGCAATAGCTCATTTTCCCCTAGATCTTGGATACAACCCGATTCAACATCACTAGAATTCTTATCAAAGGGGGAAGCTATTCAGATTGATGTAACCTTCAGACAAGAAGGTATTATAATATCTCCAACTACTGCTGACGCATATTTGCAAATATTACATCCAATTGGAATTACTCTTAAAGAATGGTCCTTCAATATGAGTTTAATCGGAGGAGAGTCTGAAACTAAATCATTTATCTGGATTCCAGAAACTGCTCATAGTATCATTTCTGAAGATGGAGAGCTCAGCGGAGGGGTCACTTTCAAAGTAAGTGTTGGAGCAGGAGTAGGAATTGAGGATGGCTCTTTGTCGAACAATGTTTTCGATAGACAAGTGCCTATTTCACTCTGGTACGATGATATGGAAAATGGATTTTGTGATGATGAAGGGAATGAGGGGAAGTACTGTACTAACCTACAAGAGGGATATGGAAGGCCAACTTGGTATGCAACCGCAAGTAGTGATTTCGGATTAGATACTAATTATCCAACTGGTACATGGAGAATGGACAATTCATCAAGTAGTTCAGGTGAATGGCATTGGAAGGTCTCAGGAGAAAATACTAACTACGCATCAAATAGATTAGATTACTTGTATTGGGCATGGAGGACCACTACTAATGCCGACGGTTGCTACGATGGAGTATGGTCAGATGGATATTCTCATGGATTAGGAACTGGGATATTTGACTACTCCTTATCTTCTTTGCATGCACCTTACATATGTAGAGCCAGAATTCAAAGCCCAGATTTATACTCAGTTCAAATTGTTACTGATGCATGGGGAGATATGGCTGATAATAATGATAGTATCTCCTTAATCACTAGAACAACTCAAGATAGCACCCATTTCCTAAATCATACCGAATCGAACCTTTCGTCCGTAGAAGGAGATTGGAAGCGATTAATATGGGATGCAACCGGACTACACCCTAATGAGGCATTTGATGTAGCCTTTCGATTCGAATCAGATCAAGGAGTTTCGGGAGAGGGAATTCACATAGACTCGTTTTTTGTTTTTGCCATTGAGAGATATCCAGAATACACCCTAGATGCTCAATGTGAATACCTTGACAACTCTGGAGATCCTAGGATTTATGACCCCGAAGATGAAGGTGGAGTCACAATTCAAGTTGAATCAGCAGATCCCTTTCCACCTTCTGTTCATTGTAGTATATTCAATAGAGGTTACATCGATACAAGATTATGGCTATTATCAGAAGTTTCAAACTCTTCTTGGAATTATCCTGTTAGAATAGAATCAAACAATAAAATAGATAATTATCCACCTGTAAAAACTAATGTAGTCAAGGCTCGATCATATACTGATGTTTGGTTCAATCTCACCGTCCCTGATGGTGCAGATGTCCAAGAACTAGATTGGTACATGAACATAAACGACGGAATTAGGCAATCACAGTCAAAATATAGTATCGAATTACCCCTAGCAGTCATTTCAACCTACAGAATGACTTTCAAGCAAGATGGGTTAACTAAGAATCCCGCTGCGTCTATACTACCAGATAATAAAGCAAATATTACTATGAATTTAAAGAATGTAGGGAATCAATATTCATCTTGGAATTTAGGCGGAATTTTTGAAGACTCTAGATTTTCTTCTGAGGATATAAATTGGTATGAGGTTGGAGGGGATCAAATATCAATAATTAATATGAGCCCTAATGAAGAAGTTAATCTTAATGCAGAGATTTCTATTCCACCCGGCATGGATCCTGGAACTTATTCCCTAAAACTCCAAGCACTTCCAAGAGCTCCTAACTCTTTCATTGCCGAATCAACACTTTTCATTCATGTCCCAGTATATCATGAATTAGCAATTGCCCCTGTTAAGAAATCAATGCTAGCTCCCGCCAACGGAGAAGCAAAATCAGTACAAGTATTCTTTTTCAATCGAGGTAACATAGATGAAACATTTAGTGTCTCAGTGACATCTGATAATTGGAGGGTCCTTCCTAGCTTAAGTACTGATTCTCTGACAATGACTAAAAATGGCGGACAATCAACATTATCACTATTTCTTCCAATGCCCTACGGAATTGTTAATGGAACATACAGAGTAACAATTTCAGCAGTTAGCTCATATGATGATGGTACCAACTCAGTCCCGTATCAACAAAAGGCGGAATTCTACTTGACAGTTCCCAAGACTTATCTTGTAGATGTCGAAGACAGAGATTTGACAGGAGAAATTTTTGCAGCAGGAGCAGATGCTAGGACGCTAAAATGGGAGATTTGGAATATCGGAAATACCGATGATTCCTTTTCAGTTGAACTATCTCACGATCCAGACGTTTCAGCTAATGTTCAAGGATTAACAAATGGCCGTACTCCTTATATTCCAGCAGGATCTTCATACAATCTCAGTGTGAGCTACTCATTTGATTTTGATGTAGATGGAACTAGAAAAATAAATCTCCATGCAACTAGTTTCAGTTCCGAGA
>DAJW01000114.1 GCA_002496485.1 Euryarchaeota archaeon UBA36 | reverse complement strand
CCATTTATCAATCTAGAAACTATGTCTGATTTCATTTGTTCTCCGAAGATTGACATTACGATTCCTCTACTCCTATCTCTGAAAATTCTTCAGTTATATCTTCCATTTTAGATTCTGAGAAATCTTGTGCTGCTGATTCATTATTTTCTTCTGCTCTATCCCTCAATTCTTTCAAATCATCAATTGACTGAGCTTGTTTTTCTTCTGAAATCTCTACTCCTGCTCTCTCGGCTAATCCGCCGATACTTTTTGCAACGGGCAGGGGATCAGGTGTCCTAGGCATATTTTCTGGAGTCGGTAGCATAGGGATGCTTTTTCTTTCGACCTCGGATACTCTCCTAGCTTCTTCTTCTTTCTCGATTTCTTCACTTAGTTCCAATGCTGCTGCTCTATCGAAATCCGTAATTCTCTGACTTCTTCCATCTCCTCCGTGGGTGATGCCTATGTGATGGTCGGCTAGTGTTAGGCTAACTTTCCTCAGAGTCACCATAATGAATTGAGCCATCTGACTTCTCATTCTGCATAAAGTAGCTATTCTCTCCGAATTGAAAGGGTCCAGATTTTGATCGACTTCATCGAAATAATAAAATGGACTAGGTTCATAATCTTGAATGGCAAAAATTAGTGCTAATGCTGCCATGGATTTCTCCCCCCCTGACAGAGCGCTTCGACGAGTATTTTGACTCTTACCTGGTGGAACACATGCCATTTCGAGGCCACCTTCAAAGGGATTATCTGGATTTTCTAATTTCAGATTACCAGATCCTGTTGGTTGTAATATTTCATAAACACGACTGAAATTTTTATTGACATGCTTAAAAACGGTCAGTAATCTAGTTCTTCTCTCATCTTCTAATTGGGCAGAAATTTTATCCAAATCATCTCTTCTTTCTTTGAGTAGATTTCCATCTGAAATCAAATCTGAAATTCTAGCTGATGTATTTTCGTACTGTTCAATTGCTAGCATATTCACATTTCCGAGGTCACCGAGGCGGCGTTCAAGCCCCTGCACGCTTCTCTCCGCCTCGGCGACTGTTGGCAGAATTGACTCTGGTGGTGGGATAGGAATGCCTGATTCCTTTAATTGGGACAAGATTTCACCCACCGCCTCAGTTTTCTGCTTGATTTGTATATTTAATTCATCGATTCTAGATGAAAGAGTGTGTTTTTCCTGTGAAAGGGAATCTAAATGAGCCCTAAGGCTGGCCCTTTCTTCGACAATAGAGTCACGTTTATCAGTGAGCTGCCTATGTTCTTCATCAAATTGGGACGCTTTTTCTCTTAGATCATTAAGTGAGTTTTCGGCATTAGATATTGTTTCTTGAAATTTTAATATGTTGCCTCTAGACCTAAGAATTATTGATTCTTGTTCTGAAGATTGACGAGACAAATCCTTAACTCTCGTATTTAGAATATCGATTTTCTGATTGTTGGCTGAAATTTCAGCTTCTGAAATTACCTTGATTCTTTCTGATTCTGTCCTAGTTTTTTCAGCCTCTCTGAGCTTTTCGGACAGATGGTCCGGAGTATGATTTTGGAGTTTTTCTGTAGCCAATTCTCTCTTTTCAACTGCTTCTAATAGCCTTTTTTCTGTTTTTTCTAGTTCTTGTTTGAGTTTTATCTTAGTGAATTCAGTTTTTTCGTAGTCAGATTTGGCTTTTTTGACTTTTATTTTTAAATCTGAGACAATTTTCTGAGTTCTTTCTAGATCAGACTTCCAGTTCCTCAACTTTAATGTGTGATCGCTATTGTCTAAATTGTAAATTTTATCTCTAATTTCTTGTTGATTTTGACGCAATTCTTTCAGAGCTGAGTCGACGGTTGAAAATACTAATTCGGATTCAAATACAGCTTTTTCTTTCTTTTCAATGATGGATATACTTCCTGTAGAATTCTGAAATTTGGGCACATTATTCTTTAAAGATGAGCCTCCAGTCATAGCTCCAGAGCTTTCAACTATAGATCCATCCAATGTAACCATTCGTACTCCTCCCATATTTTCCCTGGCAATATTCATTGAGTCAACAACTAGAGTATTACGTCCAGCATACCGAATAGCCTTCTCAATTTTTGAATCATAATCCAGTAAATCATGTACAAATCCTACTATTCCAGGATTTCTAGCAACAAGTAGTGTTCTGCCTTGCGGCCTAGAAACAATTAATTTATTCAAAGGCAAGAATGTTGCCCTTCCACCCCCATTATTTCTTAGCCAAGAAATACATTTTGATGCTACTCCGTCATCCTCTACTATTATACTCCTAAGGCTTCCACCAAATGCAAAAGACAGTGCTTGCTCATAAGTAGAGTTTTTTGGAGATGCTAGTTCACCCAAAGTCCCTAGGATGCCACGAATTTCCCCACTATCTCTAAGTTTTTTCAGAGCTGTAAGAGTTAATTCAGAACCAGGCCTGGCGGATTGTGCTTCTTGTCTAGCTCTGGCTTTTGTGAGACTTCTTTCAGATTCTCTTAGTCTAGATTCAGCTCTATCTCTATCTTCGACAAGAATTTTTTCTTGTTTTTGTATTTCAATTAAATCAGTTGCTAATTTATCTCGATTTTCTGTTGGATTGGATTCTGTTAAATCCTCGCCCAATAGTTGCTGATCATCTCTGTCCAGTTCAGCTGATTCATACTCTTGTTCAATTTCAACTAGTCTTTCTGAATAGATTTGTGATTTTTGAACTGAGCTTTCATACTCTAGTTTTGCTTTGGAGAATAACTCTCTAGCTCTCAATTCATATTTTGAAGCTTTGCCAAGTTCTCTGTTAAGTTCTCTTCCTACCTTATCGCCAGATTCTATGGCTTTCCTAGCTTGTTTTTCATCCTCTATTGCGTCCTTAGATTTCTTTAATGATTCAGAAAGTTGCTCTTTTAATTTTGAGACTAACAAATTGGCATCTTCTAATGCCTCTGTTGCGCCTTTCATTTCGTTGTTGATGATTCTTTTTTCATCCTCTGCTCTTTTGATTATATTGTCTTGATCTCCCAATCTATCTCTATTAGTTTCTATTTCGATTTCATTTTTTCTAATTTTTTCTACTAATTTCTTTGAGTCTCCGGATAGTATATTTTCCAGATTTTTGGAAATTTTTACTAATTTTTTATCTAATTCATCTAGGTTAGTTGATCCTATGCCATATTCTTTATTCAAATCACTTGATCTTTTACTATAGCGAGATCTTTCCTCGTTTAGTAATTCTACTTCATGCATTCTATTCCTATGTTTAGATTGTTCCAGTATTAGTTTTGATAAGTCTAATTCGCCCTTTAACTCCTTGAATTTAAGGGCCTGATCCCTTTCTTTTTCGAGTTCTTGTAATCTTTTCTTCTGGTCTGTCTCGAATATTTCGATGGTTTCTATATTGGATTGGACTTGTTTTCTTTGAGAATTCGCTTTTCTAATTTCTTCATCGTATGCAGTTACTCCAGCAACCTCTTCTAAAACGCCTCTTCTCTTGTGTGGAGTCATTGTAGCGAGAGTAGTGACATCGCCCTGCAAAACTATGTTGTAACCATCTCCATGTAATCCAGACTCCCTCAATACTCTCCTCATTTCCGTAGCAGTGCATGGATTATCATTAATTTTGTAGGATGAAATGGGATCTCCTTTTCTATTGAGTCTGACAGTCCTGGTAAATGATGCTTCATCTGTTTTTACTTTGAGTCTTCTGTGGCCATCAATTTCTGGGGAGTTGCTGAATACTAATTTGGCAGACATATATTTTGCTGGTTTGCCATTTTTTCCTCCGTTGAATATTAACTCAGTTACATTAGATGCCCTAAGGGATTTAGTTGACTTTGGCCCTAGTACAAATCTAATAGCATCTCCACAATTAGATTTGCCACTACCGTTCGGACCTGTTATCGCTGTAAATCCGGACTTAAGGGGAATTGTAATCTCACCCCCAAATGATTTAAAATTTTCAAGTTCTATCCGAATTAAACGCATCCCATCACCAAAAATCAGTGAATTTTCACCGACAACATAAGCATTCGTAGCATCTGAGGTTATGAACATTGAGGCATTGGTACGTTTCACAATACGTTTAATGGGGTAATAATGGAAAGCCGTAAATTGATTTTCCAGATTACATGTTTCTTCTGAATTTTCCGCCGCTTTCAAAAAGGGCCCGGGTCACTTCACCTACTGTACAAAATTCAACAATTTCCATCATAACTTCAAATAAATTCCCACCCTCTCTAGCTGCCTTCTTGAGTTTCTTTATTCCTTCTAAGGACTTTTTGTGGTTTCTCTTCTTGAATTCCAAATTTCTAGAAATTACCATTTGTTTTTCAATATCATCGGATCTTGTGACATCGATATCAAAATCATTAGCTTTTGGAGTAATTGATCCTGAATCTGTAAAAGTATTTACTCCAACTACTGGCATTTCACCTGAATGTTTCATCTTTTCATAAATCATCCCTTCATCCTGAATCCTGTTTCTTTGGTAATTAACTTCGATTGATCCTAGAACTCCGCCTCTCCTATTCATATCTTCAAAAATTCTCAGTATTTGTTCCTCGACTTCATTAGTTAGAAAATCTACTATAAACGAGCCTTGAAGTGGATTTTCATTTTTTAGCCAGCCATATTCTTTTGCTAGAATTAATTGAATAGCCATAGCATCTCTGACAGTATCTTCGGTTGGAGTTCCAAATGCCTCATCTCTACTATTTGTGTGTAAGCTGTTGGCATTATCGGATAGTGCATAAAGTGCCTGTAGAGTAGTTCTGTAATCATTCCATGTGAATTCTTGAGAGTGTAGGGAGCGGCCACTGCTCTGAATGTGATATTTTAGTTTCTGTCCTCTCTCTCCAACTAAATACAGGTCTCTCATTGCTATTGACCAGATTCTTCTGCAAACTCTACCAATCACTGCATATTCTGGATCCATACCATTAGAAAAAAACCATGAGAAATTTCTTAGGAATTTGTCTGGATTTAGGCCACGGGAGCGAAATAGTTCCACATAGGTCAGTCCGTTTGATAGAGTAAGTGCGGCTTGTGTAATTGGATTGGCTCCAGCTTCATCGATGTGATATCCACTAATACTAACAAAATAGTGATTTTTGACATCATTCTCTACATAAAATTCTGCAACGTCCCCCATCATTCTAAGTGCGGTATCGAGGTTGAAAACAAGAGTATTTTGTCCCATTGCCTCTTTCAGTTGATCGGCTTGAACTGTCCCTCTGACCGATGATAAAGCGAATGATCTAATATCATCTAACTCTTTTTTATTTGGCTCTCTATTATTTTCTAAAGTGAATTTCTTCTTCTGTTGCCTTATTGCTACATTGAAGAATGCTGCCAAGTGCCACCAGTAATTACCGTTAATCGTCATACTAACTGATGTTTGAGGTTCACATAAATCAAATCCTTCGAATAGTAATTCCATTTCTTCGATAGTACTTATGCTTACACCGGATTCGCAAACCTTCCCAAAAATATCTAATCTTTTTTGTGGATCATTGCCATACAAACTGGGTGAGTCAAATGCTACAGATAGGCGGTTGAAAGGTTGATCCTTACAAAGGAAGTGGTAGCGCTTATTCGTTCTTTCAGCACTTCCCTCTCCAGCAAACATCCGTACTGGTAGTTCATCTTCTCTTTTGAAAGGAAAGACGCCACCAGTGAATGGGAAATACCCTGGTGCATTTTCTTTCCTAAGCCAGAGTAGTAGTTCCCCTTTATCTCTAGTTGATGGTAAAGAAATACGTGGTATTTTGGTACCGGATTGAGTTAAATGAGTAGTTTGTACTTTAATATCTCTTCCTCTCACCCTATAGCTTGTTTCTCCTGAAGAATATGTTGTTATTTTCTTATCTAATTCTTCCAATTCTTTCCAAATTTCTTTGGGGATATTTTTTGCTATTTTTTGCGCTTCTTCTAAGATTTCTGAAGATAGCTGGTCTGATTGCATATGTTCAGATGTTGCTTCTAATTGTTGTATCAGACGTACTTTATTACTCATCTCGATTGATTTGGAATGATACTCCCTTATTTTTGAGGCGACTTCTGCTAGGTAGCTTTGTCTTTCATGGGGAATGGGAGATTTTCTAAAAGGCAATCCATCTTCACCGATAAGAGACTTGGATGAATGAAAATCAGAATTAAATTGTGAATTAATTTTTGAAGCTAGTCCTTCCCATAAATTATCTACACCCGCATCGGCAAATTGACTCGCAATAGTGGGAAAAATAGGCATAGAGATAGGGTTGTCATCAAAAGCCTCATGATTCCTCTGAAATTGCTTTCTGATTTCAACAAGTGCATCTTCTGAACCAGGCCTATCAAATTTATTCAGTGCAACGATATCAGCAAAGTCTAGAGCTGCTAACTTCTCTAGCTGACTTGGAGATCCATATTCCCTAGTTGTAACGTACACATTCAAATCGGCAACCTCTGTAATAGCATCATTTCCTTGTCCAATACCACTAGTTTCTACTAGAATTAAATCGAAACCTACATTCTTGCATACTTTAATAGCTCTATGTATACAATCAGCAATTTCTCTTCCACTATTTCTACTTGCAAATGATCTCATGAAAAGGCTATCATCAGACAATGAATTCATCCTGATTCTGTCTCCAAGTAGTGCACCACCCGTCTTCTTTCGAGTAGGGTCCGTAGCTAGAAGTGCAATCTTAGAATTTGGATTATCCCTCCTTATTCTTAGCATTAATTCATCAATAAGACTTGATTTACCTGCGCCACCCGTCCCAGTGATCCCTATGACTGGGCAATTGTTTCTTTTTTTATGCGGAATAATTTTTTTCATCATAGAATTGAATGATGAATCATCAGAATTTTCTGCGAGAGTTAAAAGTTTAGATATAGTACTTTGATCTTCCGGACCTATTTTACCTTCTATTCCACTGAATCTACTTTCATCCATTAGATTTATTTTTCTTGCATTATTTATGGCATCTTTAACCATCCCAACTAAGCCAAGTTCCCTACCTTCATCTGGAGAATATACTTTTGCAATATTATTTTTATCGAGATATTCAATTTCATTCGGTAGAATAGTTCCTCCACCTCCGCCAAATACAAAGATTTGGCCAGAGTCTTGTTCATCCAGCAGTTGCCTAGTGTAAGTAAACATCTCGACTGCACCGCCTTGATATGATGTTACTGCAATGGCATTAACGTCTTCTTGTACTGCAGCTCTAACTATTTCATCTGACCCCCTATCATGGCCAAGGTGGATTACTTCACAACCCTGACTCTGTAAAATTCTACGAAAAATACCAATAGAAGCATCGTGACCATCAAAAATAGAAGTTGCGGTGATTACCCTTATTGGAATATCATCATTTTGTGACCCATTATTGGAGTTAGAGTCGGACTGCGAGATACTGACCACGTTCACCCGAAGAAGTTATTCCACAAGAATGCGTTGTTCTGATTAAATTCTGATTAAGTGGACAAAATGATTATAATTGGAAATTAAAACTGTCAATATTAAGAATTAATGCGAATATCAACATCAAAATTCCCATAGCCCCATCAATAATATGAGAATTAGATTTTATCTTATCAATAGTTTTTCCACTGGATAAAATAGTAGCAACTGAAATATACCAAGTTGTATCGATGGACATTCCTAGTATTCCCATACCGATTAAAGTTTCAATGCCTAAGTCTGCTTCAATGAATGGAGCGTATAGGGCTAACATCCATGCAAGAATTTTTGGATTGAATAGTGCTATTAGAAAGCCCTGTAAAAAGCCTGTTAATTCTGAATTATCGTATTCATCACTCTCATTAGTTTCTTTAGTACCACTAGATGCACTTTTCAGAAAACTATAGCTTAGCCACAGTAATAATATCGTCCCACCTATTTTCAAGAATAACTCAACGCTTTCGTGTAGTGAAAGAGCGGTAGCAATTCCTAATGCTGCTAAAAAGGCATAGATCCCAAATCCTAGACCATGGCCGATTCCTGTTGCTAATCCTTGACTACGTCCTCCAGATATAGTATTCCTCATGACAATCGCTAGTGATGGACCAGGACTCATAGCTCCCAGAGCAAAGACGCTAGCAAGTGCTAACCATGACTCGGGAGTCAAATAAATCACTCTCAGGCATCGGCATACATCGCTTCAATTTCATTATTCCAATTCTCTCGAATTTGCTTTCTTCGGATTTTTAATGTGGGAGTTAATTCACCTTCGTCTATATTCAAATCTCTGGGAAGTATGGTGAATTTCTTGATTTGTTCGGGGTTACTGAATCTTTGATTTAATTCTTGTACTGACTCTTCTAACTGCTTATGTACATCACTACCAACAGATGTGTACTCAGATAAATCATGACCTAGTTCTTTGAGTTTAGACAGTTGCTGATTGGGATCCTTTGGTACTTCTGTAGCACCATCTAAACCATGAATATCGCGAAGAATAGCTCCAACATCAAGAGTGAATAGGGCGCTGCAATATTTTCTGTTGTCTCCGATAAGCATGCATTGGGAAACTACGGGGATAGACTTCATTGTTTCCTCGATTACTAGTGGGGCTATGTTTTTACCCGCGGAACTAACATATATTTCCTTTAATCTACCAGTTACGTAAACGAAACCGTCAGAGTCAATTTTTCCTAAGTCCCCAGATTTTAACCAACCATCTTCAGTCATCGTTTCTGCTGTTGATTCATCATTACGATAATAGCCTGGCATTACATGTCTTCCTCTAAATTGGATTTCCCCATTTCCATCTTCATCTGGATCGGCAATTCTTAATTCAGTTCCTGAAAATGCTTTACCTACTGAGCCAATTTTGTTAGCTCCCGGATAAGCAAGTGTTGCACCTGCTGAAGTCTCTGTCATCCCATATCCTTCAAACAATGGGATATCTAGCTTGTGAAAAAGGTGTAAAATTTCTGGATTAATTGGGGCGGCCCCAGTTACTGCGAATCTTAAATTACTGAAACCAATTTTGGCTTTTGCCTTCTTCTTAATGAAACTACCTAATAGTGGAATTTTCAACAGACCAACTTTACTCCCAAGGCCCGCTACAAGATTTGAGTAAACCTTTTCATAAATCCTAGGAACTCCGATAAATAGATGCGGATGTACTTCTTTACAGTAGTCGATGGAGTGAAGTGGATTATCGACTACCCTCATATGTAGTGCATCCCTTATCCACAGATGATTATCTGCAAGTTGTCCGAAAACATGCGCGCATGGTAGCCAAGAAACATATCCTTCTCCTTGATTCAATGGAACAATTTTCTGTATTTCTTTAAGTTCAAAATCCATATTATCATGAGTTAGAACTACTCCCTTGGGATTACCTGTTGTTCCAGATGTATAA
>DAJW01000015.1:3025-3338 GCA_002496485.1 Euryarchaeota archaeon UBA36 | reverse complement strand
TAATCAAAACAATAGTTCATAAATTCAAATATTATGTAATATCATGGATGAGAGATATGCTGAAAACCTATCTTGGTATTATCATGCCATCCCATTTATCACTGGAATAATTGGAATGATATTAGGCAATTCGATAGTTAAGAATAATGGCCCACTTCTCAAAACAATTTTTCCTGCTCTAAGCTTGATAATAGGCGGTTTTGGCGGATTAATACTTTTAGGTTATATCTCAGATAGGCATAATAAATAGGGTATTCAGTAAAATATTAATTTCTATTAATTAACTGAATTTAGGTAATATGCAACATTAATT
>DAJW01000015.1:1370-2720 GCA_002496485.1 Euryarchaeota archaeon UBA36 | reverse complement strand
TTTAGGTAATATGCAACATTAATTATGGCTGCAAATGTTATCCATGCAATATATGGCCAAAATAAAATAGATGCTGTACGATTAGTTTCATAAATCAAGTATGAATAAAGCATTGAGAATATAATCATGAATATTATCATTATCAGCGACAATAGATATTCTGAAGAGTTGAATACATCAGGCCATAGAATGTTTAACAAAAATTGAGCAATAAAAAATATCATGACTAATGTAAAATTTTGTATCTCTTCTTTCTTACTTAAAGTAGAGGTAAGGCTCATCGCCATAAGGGTGTATAAAATCATCCATATTGGTCCAATAATCCATCCAGGGGGTTGAAAAAATGGTTCATATGCTGAATCGAAGGTCATTCAATTACTCCTTTCTCCATTTTTGTTACGTAGAAAATAATACCATTTTAGAATGAATCTGGAGATAAAAATTCTTCAAGCCTATCTGACCATTGTATTCTTTTCTCCTCGAGATCTTTGAGCCACTCAGAAGCACCATCAATACAGATTTGTTTAATTTCTCCGGCAAGCAATTTTCCACTTTCATAATCTCTCTTTATATCGTTAAGATAGTCATCATCCTTTTCGAAAAAGTACTGTAAATATTGAAATGCCACATCTTTAGTGGTGTCCCCACCTAATCTTCTATGTTCTTCTACAGTTGCTTGACCACCACTAAATGCTCTTTTTACTTTCTTTTCCATTACCCCCAAATCTTCATCCATGAAAATTGTAGTTTCGGGCTTAGATGAAGACATCTTCGAACCCGTCATCCCTACTACAAATCTGTGATAAGTAGAGCATGGAGGAATTAATCCCATTCCACCTAAATTTCTTTCAATTCTTAACAGTCTCATCCTTATTGGAAACTTATCAGATGTGGTTGCACCTGGAATATCTAAAGTACCATGTTTCTGGTTTGTTGTAATATCTGAGAATCCCAGATCAATCAATTCATTTTCAATAGAGTCAAAAATTGATTTTCTTTTTTCTCTGTCAATTCGGCCATTATCTAGAATCCCAAAGATTCTAGAGTTTTCTTCTTGGATGGAAAGAGTGATTACCAATCCACCAGTTTTTCTGGGTTTGATATTAAACCAATTAGTTTTTCCCGCAATTCCTCTTGTTAGTCGCAAATGTGGATCTTGATCAATTCCAACAGGGACGACAATTGGCCTTAATCCACCAAATTCTTCCAGCTGAGGGTGTAAGATATCTCCAACCTGAACTAATGGTGCTTGTACGTGAGCTAGATTAGTCTGGCCATTAAATCCGTAAATTGCTTCGAATTCGGATAAATTAGTCTTTCTACCTAGATTGAAGCCTAATTTTTGAACAA
>DAJW01000015.1:0-992 GCA_002496485.1 Euryarchaeota archaeon UBA36 | reverse complement strand
GCTGCATAATTATGTATATACTCTTCTATTGCGGTTTTTCTTCCATCTTTTAGAGATGTCCCTCGCGTAGCTAATGCTTCTAAATCAGCTACTGCTACAGTGATATCGGCTCCCTGATCTTGAAACCATTTTACTTGATCTATCACCATACTATGGCCTAGGTGCATTTTACCACTTGGCATTAAA
The DNA here is from genome assembly GCA_002496485.1 of Euryarchaeota archaeon UBA36. Classification (GTDB taxonomy): domain Archaea; phylum Thermoplasmatota; class Poseidoniia; order Poseidoniales; family Thalassarchaeaceae; genus UBA36. The sequence continues at coordinate 806 of DAJW01000015.1, read as the reverse complement.
CCTGTAAGAGTTCCAAATTTTTTTCCTGAATTAATAGAATCAAGTATTATATCTAAATCTCTATGAGCAAAAACTATTCCCCTTCTATGAAGTATTCCAGGATTAGGCATAATTGATGAATCGACAGACTCTAGGCCAAATTGACTGATAATTTTTTCATAATCTGTAGATTGCTCCGATGACCAAGGATCTATTCGCCCATTATCCTTCATAGTTGCCCCAATGAATCTCCCTCAATCAAGTCATCGATGAAAATTACAATTTAAAGGCTATAATGATTAATCGACACCTTTCCCGATATATATGGTTAGAGTTCATTGTTTAGGTGTTGGATTGGTGGGTTCATATGTAGCAAAGTATCTGAGTGAATTAGGTCATTCGGTTTATGCTTACGACATTGATTTTAGTAGAATTGAAGAGAATAAAAATATAAAAAAAATAAAAATAAGTAAATCTCAGAATCCGGCCAAATTTTTATTGGAATATTTGAATAACTATGAAGATATCAATATCAATAAAAAAAATGAAATAATTGTAAACATGTTACCCGGAGATATCGGCCATAAAAGTACAGAGACCTTATGCGAATTTCCTCTAAGGATAGTAGATCTTAGCTTTAGTGAATTAACACCTGAAAGAAATTTAGAAAGAGTATTGAAATCGAATGCGACAGTTTTGTGGGATGTTGGGATAGCTCCAGGACTTTCGAATATGCTGTTATCAGAGGCTGTCAGAAAAATGGGGAAATTGAAGAATGGCATAATAAGAGTTGGTGGAAATCCATCTGTTCAAACTGGTGGATGGAA
>DAJW01000046.1 GCA_002496485.1 Euryarchaeota archaeon UBA36 | reverse complement strand
AATTAATGATTTAGAAAAATTTGAATCAGACAGATTCATTTCTAGATTATTAGGGATGGGAGACATAAAGGGATTAATCGATCTAGCTCCTGAAGACTTAGATGAACAAGAAGCAATGAGGTTGACTCAAAGATTGATGTCTGGAAGATTTACACTTACTGATATGTACAGTCAGATGGAAATGATGAGTAAAATTGGTACACTGGACAAAGTAATGTCTCACCTGCCTGACTCAATGTTTGGTGGGTTATCAAGCATGAGTGTTGGTCAGAAAAAGCAAATGCAGAAGAATCTAGAAAAATATAGAGTAGTTATGGACTCAATGACCCAAGAAGAAAAGGATAATCCACTATTGTTAAAATCGAGTAGAATTAGAAGAATAGCTAGAGGTTCAGGTTCCGAAGAAAAGGACGTCAAGGATTTGTTGTCACAATGGAATAAAAGTAAAAAGATGATGCGTGGAATAAAAGGAGATCGTAGATTTAGACGTCAAATGCAGTCAATGATGGGTGATGATGTCATTCAATGATGGTGAATTAATTGAGAAGATTTGCAATTATTGGGCACAGGGCTCCAAGTGTAGGTTCATTCAATCTGAATGATTTAAGTGGTTCTGGCGGTAGGATGGATGTACTTGCTAGAGCAATAAATGCTGCATTATTCATTTCTCATGGAATCAGGGAAGATACTGAAATTATTGTACATCTTAACGGGGACTTGGGTTTTTCTAGGAGAGTAAAATTTGATGGTAGAATACTCAAAGGTGTGCATCCAGATGAGCGTTCTATCTCTGGACATATTAGATCCATTATTGGCAAAGAAATGCCTCCAATTGGAATCTATGAAGTGATTTCAGAAGGTATATCGCATTCAGGTGGAAGATTGGAAGATACATTAAAGGAATGGAAAGAAATGGATTTAGATATACTAATACTTGATTCTGGTGGCGAATCTAATAAGCAATGGATAAAAGATGATGGTCTAGCTTTTGTAATTTCGGATGATTTGAATTTCACAAAGGAAGAAAATGAAATATTGGAAGTATATAAAAAAATATCATTGGGATCTAATGAATTACAGGGACAAGCGTGTATTTCAATAATTCACTATATTCTTGACAATCAGATGTAAAGCCATGTAGGTAAACCAGTTTTTGAATTAGATTCTAGAGAAATTTCCAGTAATTCATTTGATACTCCTAATGGATGTAATTGCGGCCAACTTGCAAGGGGAGTTATGGATGTAAATCCATTCTTAACAGAAACACAATCTGTATTCTCTATATCTTCCTCAATTATGGTAGCAGCTCCCACATGGAAAGTGACTTCATTAGAATCATCAGACATCATATCTGATGCATTTTGATACCATCTTGCCCCTAGTTTTACTGTCTCTATACTACCATTCCAAACTTCTGGGACATTTACATTTAGGAAAATATCACCAGATAAAAATGAATTTTGTACCTCAGTTAATCGATTATTCGGTGAATTCATTTCGGCCCCCTTCGGTCGAAGTAAATTTGGTGGCTTAGTAGGTAAAAAACTAGAAATTGCCTCAATAATTTGTAATGTGCATGAAATACTATCTGAATAGTTCTGATGGGAATATGTAGCTAGGCTAACAGAAATTGCAGGTAATCCATACAATGAAGCCTCTCTTGCCGCTGAAACAGTTCCCGAATGAAAAATATCTACTGACAGATTTGGTCCCCGGTTTATTCCTGAGATGCAAAGGGAAGGGGAAATATCTGGAACTAATTTATTCAATCCACCGTCCAGTGCTACAATTACACAATCACAAGGAGTCCCATCTAGTGAAAATATCCTTACAGCAGATTCTTCGTTAATTGTAATAGATTTCGCCAATTCTTTATGCTCTTGGAATCTCATTCCTTCCCTCAATGTAAGTTTCATTCCAGATGCTGATTGTTCATTTAGTGGCGCAATTACCATAATTGGGTGCCCTAAACCATTTAGTGCACTTGCTAATTTTAGTAAACCCGGAGAATTTACTCCATCATCATTTGTTAGTAATATTGGCAATCTATCCATAGTTCTGGGAATGGGCATTAGTTCATGAAGTAACTCAATTTGGAATTTCGGAATTTTCCTCAAGAGTGATCATTATCGCTCCAGTAATCATTAATAATCCACCAATAACTGTATATTTTCCAAGAATTAATTCATTTGTGAAAAACCAACCCACTATCCCTCCTATCACTGGTTCGAATAATAAAGAGATTGAAACAACGATTGGAGATATCCATTTTAGCAGAGTATTAATACCTGTGTGCCCCATTAATCCCGGTCCAAAGGCTAGAAAAGCTATCCATGGCAGCCATATAATGTCTATCCAACCGAATGCACTATTCTCTGGAATTGTAGAGTAAATAGTAGTCCCTTCTAAAAATATTGAACTAATTGTTAGCAATAATCCAGCGACAAATGTAACTGGTAAAGCATATATGAAGACGGGCATCTCCCTATCAGTTCGAAGATGTTTTCCAATAAACAAGTAGCCAACAACAGAAATTGCACCAAAAAATGCTGCTGCGTCACCAGCAAGACTGGCTTGACCTATACTACCAATGTCTCCAAGAGAAATTACTGCACCCATAAATCCAATTGAGGCGCCTAAAATATGTCCCTTTTTCACTTTAATTCCGATTATTGGCATTATTGAAACTACGACCAATGGATGACTAGTAACAAATAGTAAACTTCGCACTAGACTCGTATTATCAAGGGACCAAATCCAACTCCCAAAATGCATTGCAAGAAAAATGCTGGAGTAAAAGATTAGGATGTAATCTTTTTTATTGGGCTTTTCTAATTCTTTATTGACCCACTGATAGTATAGCCCTGGTAAAAGTACTATTGATGTAGCATACATTCTCCATGAAGCTCTAAGTAATGGTGGAACTGCTGACATCTCCTGTAAAACAGCTCCTGCACTTGATACTGCAACTACTGCGACTGCCAACAAGGGCCAAGCGAAAAATGGTTTTTGGGCAATATTTGCTGACATTCTAATCAGCTAATTCCGCGTCCAAGATTGAAGATTTTGGTTCGTCCTTAATATTTCCTGATTTTAATTTCCCATTCCCAATTATTCCTGCTCTTCTGAATAGGATGTAAACTATTGCACCAAGAACCATATTGATTACTATAAAACCAGTAATTCTTGCATATGGCCACCAAGAATTGACTCCTAAGCTGGTTTCATCTAATACTGCCAAAATGGCTGCTTCAACCCCATAGAATGCTTCCCCCGTCAGAGCACCAGCTGCTATCATGAATGTGAATAGAAGCATCTGCGCTCCTTTCTTTTCGCCCGCTGAAATTCCTTCTGATTTCTTAACTGATTCTACGATCGGTTTTAATCTTCTATTTTCCCACCATGATCTATATGCCCCACCAATTAACATTGGGAAAGTTGCAGGAGTGGGTAGATACATTCCAAGGCCGAATGATGTACCCATTCCAGTAGCCCACTCTACGAATGCCCCTAATGCCATTCCAACCAGTAATGCACTCCAATTTCCCTGTCCTTCTGCAACTATTGTAGTGAAGTATGCAAATGCATTTGCTTGGGGTGCGAGAAGCTTAATTGTTCCGTCTGCCAGTAGCTTTGACAAGAATATAGCAACTCCTGCTCCCAAAATTGCTCCAGGAATAACTCCCATAATATTCCCTTTTGAGATATGGTATGGTCGATTTCCAATATATAGGCTATTCTTGTAATCGCCGACTACTGTTCCACTCATGCTAATTGCTGAACCAAAAACTGTTGTACCAATTAGGGCCATTAGAACAGATTCTTCTTTGGTTAATCCTAAATCAAAATTTAAGAAAATCATCAATAGCATAAGTAAAACAATGAAAGATGTGCCAGAAACTGGCTCTATTCCGGTCTCGCCCATGACTCTAACTGCAATTGCACCCAGAAGGAAAGTAGTAAACAGTAATACTGTTGAAAAAATAATTGAAGGTAGTATTGGATATCCACCGAGAATAAAAATCATGGAAATTGCGAAGAATGAAAGAATCATGAAAATAGGAATATGAGATAATGGCCATTCATACCAACCTTTCCCATCAACAAATTCTTCTCCTTTCTCCCCTGAAAAGGCCTCGGAAATGTCGCCGAAAATTCCAATAAATGTTGGGGTCATCTTTAGTAGTCCCAATAGGCCACCGCCAAGAATTGCTCCAATTGCAATAGTTCTGATAATTGACTGGAATGCTTCCCATTGTACTGTTGGATTGTCAGTTCCTGCATAGTAAGTAATATTGACATATTCACCAAGTGAGGGATCATATACAGGAACATCTTGAATTACTGCCAACGGAATCAACCAAAACCATGCTAGAATGGATCCTAGACTTACCAGAAATGCTGCTCTGAACTTCATGAACCAGCCAATAGCAAAGAGTGTGGGACTAATTTCAACTCCTAAAAATGTATAAGAAAGAGGGTTGCCGGATTCATAATGAGTTATTCCACCACTAGGAGCATATCCTAATGGATCGCCAGAAGTATCAGTAAGTTTACTTGGCTGATGAATCCAGCGTTCTGTATATACTGAAGCTAACCCCCATTTCTCACCAGAGAGAGACATTGCCACCCAATCGGCCAAGCTACTAGGAATTCCGGATAATTTTTTTGACCATCTTACAGGATAGTCGATAACAAACATTATCCCCATGGTAATTATTGTCCAAATTCCTACTGTATTGATGGATTTTCTTGCTTCCTCTGATGAGCCGGAACTTACATCAGTTGAAATATCTAGAAGCTTTAGAGTGACCTCGAAACCAGGCATTGGTAGAGGATCTTCGACCAACCAAACTCTTCTGAAAATAATAAAATACATCACTCCTAGAAATCCTGCAAACATTGATGCAATTATTCCAATGAATGCTAGATTCCATGTATCTACTGATGTTATTAAGTGACCATCTCCAATCATATAATCTTCAGAGTATGCAAGCAAGAATATAGCCGGAAAAGTGAAGATGAATCCTATAGAAGCATTCGTAGCCCCAGTAGTTGCACTCGTGGCTATATTAACCTCAGAGGGCGACCATTGTAGCGCCATTCCTAATAGGTATGCAATATACCATGCTGCTGAAACGGCAAGTCCAATTTTTAATCCTATATATGCTGTAACACCACTAAATATTGCTCCGATTAATATGCCGATAAATACCTTTTTTGAGCTCCAATGACTAATTTCGAACGAATCATTAAGATTTTTTTCTTCGAGATACTGCTCCAAAATACCAGTATTGAGATTATTGTACATATCTTGATCTAACCATGTTAGTGTTCCTTTCTCAATAGATTCCAGACCAGAAGCTGTCACGGGTTGCCTGTACGGTGATCTCTCGACGTCAGACATAATAATGATGGTGAGAGATTGACCCTTATACTTCACCCGGTAAAACTAGTGATCTCTACTAATTTTGTACCTTCCCATAGCTTCCATCCATTGAATCTCACCACCTGCTTCAAGATTCATTTCGGGTTCCTTAGGGAGGATTAGGGTCTCATATGTCTTGTTATCCATAGCATGAACTTCATTTCCTTGTATATGTGTAATAATTGCAGAACCTTTCTCTATTAGTGGAATATTAATTGTATCAGTAACTGTGCCAACATGGGATTTCTTTTGTCCCGTAAAAATATCTTCCAATTCTATTCTAGCTTTAGCAGATCCATGCTTTCCAGGTTTCGATTTTGACATACTGAGTATTTTGTAAGCATCATTATCAATGGCTACATATCTTCCTACTTTCAATGTTCTAATTTCGGCTCTAGTCGTTCCGGGCACATGCCGGTGTCGGATGCTCGCCTTATCAGCATTAGGGAAGTGGCCCTGAGCCGAATCGTTAATCCGACTCAGGGTTACGTATTTTTTTGACTTACCTAGTCATCTTTGCGTCGACCTAGTAATGCAGCCCCTAGAAGGGATATTGCAGCTAGTAACGATGGGAATCCAGGTACTGCGTTAGACCAACCGAGTTCTGGCTGTGAATAATCTGCAGTATCAGTTCTAGAATCAGTATCATCTATAGCATCACAGATTCCATCGCCATCGAAATCTGATGGTTTGGATGCAGCACTCTTACTGTCGGTTCCACATTGTGCTTCATCCTCATCAGATATCCCATCGCCATCATCATCGGTATCAGCATTATCACCAGTACCATCGCTATCAGTGTCCATCCACTCATTTGCATCATTAGGGAATGGATCAGCGTTTGTACCACTGTCAATTACATTGTCGCCATCCTTGTCTGGATCGCTATTGTCACCAATTCCATCACCATCCATATCTGCCCATTCTGTTGCATCGTAAGGGAATGCATCGTCAACATCTAGATAGGTATCCTCATCTTTATCTGTGTCAGCATTATCTCCAACTCCATCACCATCAGTATCTCTAGTTTCTGAAGGATCTAACTGTAGGTAACATGGATCAGGAACATCATCACCATCAGTATCAGGACACTCAACAATATCTGGAACATTGTCTCCATCATCGTCTGTGTCTGCATTATTACCAATTCCGTCTCCATCCGTATCTACTGATTCATCATCATTCTCAGGGAATGCATCATTGATGTCTAGAACTCCGTCATTGTCGTCGTCGGTATCGGCATTATCACCAGTTCCATCGCCATCATAATCTGCCCATTCAGAGGAGTCATATGGCCACAAGTCAACTGTGTCAGGAACTCCGTCATTGTCGTCGTCGGTATCGGCTTCATCACCTATTCCGTCTTCATCAGCATCTGCAGATAAGCTATCATCTGTGTCGAAAGCATCGTCAATGTTGTCTATGCCATCTCCATCGATATCGGAATCAGTATTGTCTCCAATACCATCGCCATCTAGGTCTGAACTTTCTGATGGATCGTATGGGAATGCATCCTCTTCATCCAATACTCCGTCATTGTCGTCATCCTGGTCGGTGACATCACCTATTCCATCTGCATCAGCATCTGAGGATTCAGTAGCATTGAATGGGAATGCATCCAATGTGTTTGTTACTCCATCATTGTCCCAATCAACATCAACAACATCGCAAATTCCATCATAATCTCCATCATCAGGAACTGATGTGTTGTTCAATGAATCTGAGCCACATATCATCTCATACTCATCGCCCCAACCATCGTTATCATCATCTTCATCGATTGCCCAGTCAAGTTCACCGGTTTGCATTAGGTATACATAGTATGCACAATCAACGTTGAATGCTCCACCGTCTGCAGGTCCACCAGACATATTAATCCAATCGGAATACATATCATCCGGCAGTCCATCGCCATCAAAGTCGATGCCTACACATGGATTTAGGGGATCGATATCATCATCATCATGTACACCGTCATTATCATCATCGAGATCGGAATTATTCAGATCTCCTAAGGTCGGCACTATGATATTATCTACCCAGACTGTATCTGCATTGCTGCTAACACTGGTATCCTTGTAGTACATAAATTCGAATGTGTGGAATCCGGCGTTAGCAATGAAGTAACTTGCTGTTCCAGACTGTAATCCTGACATTCTCCATGTGTAAGAAGTCCTACTACAATCATTATTCAATGTAATGGACTTGTCTACACAGAGGACTAAGTAATCCCAGCCACTTTCAGTTGATGTCTCATAGTCAAAGGTCATTGTTCCATTTGTTGTAACAAATTCAAACACAAACGATGTTGTCTCATAGTTGTCAATATCTCCAGATTGTGCTGTCCACATTCCATCTATGAGTGTTTGATCTTGTACGAACCATTCATGACCTGCAGTAAGTGCTACGCCAGTTTGCCAGTTCTCCTCATATTGCATCCAAGCGGGTGGCATAGTACCAGTCTCAAAGTCTCCTCTGAATTCAGGTGAGCCAGTAAAGTCTGGATCTCCATCGCCATCATTGTCGAGCCATGCATCCATTTGAAGTGGGAATGGATCTTCATCGTTGAAGACGTTGTCACCATCTAGGTCGAGATCGGAATTGTCACCTATTCCATCTCCATCTAAGTCTGACCATTCTGTAGGATCGTATGGTAAATCATCTTCAGTGTCATTGTATCCATCATTGTCATCGTCAAGATCAGCATTATCACCTATGCCATCGCCGTCAGCGTCAGCCCACTCTGAACCATTAGTTGGGAACAAATCATTGTAATCATACACGCCGTCTCCGTCGTCATCGTTATCTTGATCGTCACAGAATCCATCTCCATCTAAATCTGAAGATTCATCAGGGTTTGTCGGACATCCATCTAGTTCATCAGTAATTCCGTCGTTATCATCGTCATCATCTGCGATGTTACACATATCAGTTTCATTACCTTCTGAATCAACTGGACATTCTCCGTCATCGCCCATTACAACATATGGGAATTGAACGTTATCTATAGCTGCAAAGTCAGATCCACCTGTTGAGTCATTGTCCTTTGAGTATGTCCATGTGAATGTGTGTTCTCCAGCAGGTATGAATGTTACAAATGTATCTTCAATCATAGAATACCACGATGTTTCTTCTTCATCATCAGCAATTCCATTGTTATCTGAGTCTCCACAGTCGTCGACTCCATCATTTACCCAATTTCCTGGAATCCAATCTTCACCAAATGGACCCTCGAGAGCGCATAGATATTCATCTTCGTAATCTTGTCCACTTTCTGACATATACTCCATTCCGTTAATTGCGAATGAGAGTGTATCAAAGGATTCCTCTGACGACACCATATAATCGAAGGACATGAATCCAGCAATTGTTTCTA
>DAJW01000012.1 GCA_002496485.1 Euryarchaeota archaeon UBA36 | reverse complement strand
GCGAATCCACTGCTTACTGAAATCGAATCTTCTATTCCACTCAAATTGTAAATTGACTGCCTGTGATATACAGTTACTCCCTCTAAAGTCCCCGACTCAATAGCTCTGAAGGATATTGTAGCATCTTCAGTATTTTCAGTCCAAGGAATTTTTATTGCTGATCTATTTTCAGAATCACAATAACCAAATCCAACTAAGTAATTTGGTGGGTTTTCAGAAATGAATCTTGAATTTTCTATAACTAATGAGGATTCATTATCGACAAAAATCTCTACTCCATCTGACGCAATAATCTCAGAATTTAAAATTTTTAATGATGCGCCATTCGCTACTAGAATATCTTCTTCAATCAACATTTCTCCTTCCCAAGTTATATTCCCTTCAATTAGAATGTCATTCTCTTCAGCCATCATTGGACTAGGAATTAGCAATACAGACAGAGTAATAATTCCAGTCAAAATTACAGTTGAAACTTCTTTCACGTTACTCCGAAAAAGAACTGGGAAATGAATATCACCCCTCGAGATATCTTTTTTTGTTATTTCCAACCTAATTATAATGCGAAGGTTCAACCGTCATACCTTTTCGCTCGTTATGTGTCATCCGAATATATGCCTTGGACAGACCCTCTAATGGCTCCATTAGTCGTTCTTTGGCTTTATCTCCCAGGATACTTGTCAAATACCGCAGCAATGCTAGGTGGAAAATGGATACCAGAAATTACTGGAATGAGAGTTTTTCCAATCGACGCAGGGAGAGTAATGAGTGATGGAAATAGAATCCTCGGAGATGGAAAAACTTGGAACGGACTAATTGGCGGAACATTAGGTGGTGGTCTATTGGCTATTTTGACAACTATTCTATCTGATAATAATGAAATTGATGCAGCCCCATTCTTAAGTCCTGTAGGAGCTTACTGGGTAGATCCCGTTCATTTATCGCAAGCATGGTTCTACTTCGAAAATGAAATAATAACTGCATTCATTATTGGGTCTGTGATGGGTTTTGGATGCATGATAGGAGATAGCATCGGTTCCTTCATTAAGAGAAGGTTAGGTCACAAGAGAGAAGGAGAAGAAAGCTCAGAAGCACCCCTTTTGGATACCTTACCCTTTGCTATATCGACGTTTATATTTGGGTTATTATTTCTTAATAAATCAATTGCAGGTAGTTCTGAGCTATTGACTGGAATGATAATTCTATTGTTCATTACTCCTATTCTACATAGGTCATTTAACATAATTGGCTACAAGTTAGGACTCAAATCGGTGCCCTACTAATGTTCTTTAAGTAAATAAATTCTGGACCAATTAATTATGGAGTTGGATATTTTATGGATGTGTTAATAGTTGGTAGTGGCGGCAGGGAGCATGCCTTGGCTATTGGACTATCAGAGAGTAGTTCTGTAGACAAGATTCATTGTTGCCCAGGAAATTTTGGAACATCCCAAATTGGATTAAATCATGATATAGATATTAAGGATGTTAATTCAATTGTAAACCTTTCAAATAATTTACAGATTGATTTAGTAGTAGTTGGGCCCGAGGCCCCTTTAGTATCCGGTCTTTCTGACAAATTAACTGAACAGGGAATTCCATGTTTCGGACCAAACAAAGACTGCGCTCAGCTGGAAGGATCGAAATTATTTGCAAAAAAACTCATGAACAAACTAAATATTCCTACTGGAAGATTTATTGAAATTTCTAATCTAGAAAGGATTGATGAGAATTTGTCATTTTTCAAACCACCATGGGTCATTAAGAGGGATGTATTAGCTGGAGGAAAGGGAGTCACTGTAACAGGCAATATTGAAGATGCTAGAGATGCAATTAAGAATGCAATAGAATTAGATGGCTTGGTATTATTGGAAGAATACTTGGAAGGAGAAGAGGCATCTATTCTTGTACTAATGGATGAATCTGGATACAGTATCCTTCCACCCAGTCAAGATCACAAGAGAGTCGGAGATGAAGATAGCGGACCTAACACTGGTGGAATGGGAGCATATTCCCCAGCACCGATCGTTACGCCATCAGTGGCAACTAGAGTGACTGAGGAAATTATTTCGCCCATGCATCACTATTTGAGGAATCTAGATTCTCCCTTTCGAGGATGTTTATTTGTTGGTATAATGATTGATAGAGATGGTTCTCCAAAAGTCGTCGAATTTAATGTAAGATTCGGGGATCCAGAAGCCCAAGTTACTATTCCATTAATAAAAACAGATTTGGGCATGGTTTTGTATTCTGTAGCCACAGGAAATATTGAAAATATTGATATCATTTTTGATAGGAAATCTATCGCCACAGTAGTTCTTGCTTCGGAGAATTATCCTAACAAACCTATCGTTGGTCGGAAAATATTTGGCTATGATTCTCATATTGACGAGGGACAAATTAGGGGCCTTATTCATTTTTCAGGAACCAATATTGATGCAAATGGAAATGCAATCTCTTCTGGCGGGAGAGTACTATCTGCCACCGGAATAGCCCCCTCAATTATTGAAGCAATTGAAACAGCGTATCAAATCATAAATACTATCAAATTAGAAGGTTCGCATTACAGGACAGATATAGGAAAAAGAGCCTTTTACAAGTGATTCGTAAACATTAATCTCTGCACTTTCTTGTCACGCACTCTAAGAATGGTTAAAACAAGCGTTTAGGTCGCCGCGCTGCTGATAATCAGCCAGTTGGCTAGGTGAGATGGATGGAATCACAAAAAACTAATGTAAAAGGTATAAATTTCAGTAGCATTTTGATGCCACCATTTGTAGTTACATTAGCATCAATATCTCTGTTTCTCATAGCTTCTATTTTAGATGGTAGAATAATTGATTCCGAATATATTTTTCAATCATTCAAACTTCCATTCTTTGCCTTACTATCATTTACGATATCTGTCATTTATATTAATCTAGAAATCGAAATTTCCAAGAATATAAGAAATTTAATTTTTCTTTCTGCACTATCAATTATTCCTTTAGCTGCAAATATGATAAGCTCAGAAATTTTTGATAATCTTTTTATCACAGTATTTTTTTCAGTTGGAGCTATTTCACTAATTCTTTCCAACAAGAAATTAATTGGGTCTAATTCTATTTTCTTATCCGTTCTTATGGGTTTAATTTTGGGAGCTTCTTATTCTACCGGCAATTCCTTATTTGAGCAATCCGTAACTGGTAACCTAGTTAATATTCAAAGAGAATTTATCATATCATCATTCTTCGCATTCTTTTTCTCAAGTATTTCCCTATCTTTTACATCACTGATTGGAATTAGAGAATTAGACAAAGATGAAAAAATGGAAAATTTCTTTTCTGTATTTGAAAAGCCCTCTAAAAATTATACTCCAATCTTATATTCACTAATAATCTCAATAATTTTCCTTATTCCACTTGTTTGGATTTCCCAAATAGATTCTCTAATCCAATTTTCTGAAGACAAGCATCTTAGTGTTACTTGGGCTTTCTTTTCCACAATTCTTGTTTTAATTCATGCTTACTTTAGATCAGAAAACTGGCAAGTTCTTGGAAGTATGTTGGCTGTTAGCTGGATTCTATATACAATTGGACATATTCATGAAATTGGAAACACCCTTCCATATCCATTTGATGATCCGGGATTCATTGGATCAGCCTCTTGGGCATTTATTGGATTCTGGATGTACGTAATTGCCATAATGTCAGCATCTAGAGGATATTTTGGAGATATTACTCCTAGGAAAGAATTTAGTGATTTTAGAAAATGGTGGAATTCCAATTACTATGGAATTCTAATTTCGTTAGCACTATTTACTGCGCTTTATGTCAGGACTGCTTGGAATGTAATTCCAGCCATGAATGCATCCAGTACCGGAATCTGGGATATGACTGGTGGGTCTGACCCTTGGTACATGAAGAGAGTAATAGACTATATTATTGCAGAAAGAAGCCATTTCATTTTTGATTATGATAGAGCATATCCTTCAGGCGGAGTAAATCCACGTCCGCCACTATTTTCTTGGTCATTGGCATTGGGTGGAATTCTAATTTCATGGATTTTAGAAATTCCTACAGAAGAAGCAGTATGGTGGAGTATTTCTGCTTTACCTGCTATTTATGGAGCTCTTATTGTCATCCCACTTGCAGGAATAGCAACCCGAGTTCACAGTCGATCTGCTGGAGTGGTAGCTGCATGGCTAATCGCTTTAATGCCGGGGCATATTAGCAGGTCAACATTTGCAATGGCTGATCACGATTCATTTGCAATGCTATTCTTAGCTACAGCTTTTTATTTCTGGGTTAAAGCACTAGAAAAATTAGAACACAAGAAACTTTTCGAGTCCGCTAGTTCGAACCCTCTTTATCTGATAGCTGGAATGAGGGAGAGTTGGAAAAGATATCCAGAAGTAATGGCTAATGCTACATTATCAGGAATAGCGTTTACTGTCATGGCTTTGGGATGGAAAGGTTTCGTTTATGGTCCAGGAATATTATTTTTAGCATATACCTTTCAAGTAGCAATGAACATCTTCAGGGGAAGGGATAGTCTTCTATTCACATCAGCTTCACTACAAATGATGATTACTGCAACTCTATTACCACTCCCCTTTTATGCATGGCCCGGCTTAAATCTGGTATTTTCAGCCAGTGGTATGAGTCCAATGTTCTACATCATCGGCTTTACCGCAGCTGTGGGTTGGGTTGCCAGTTCTTTCAGAGATAAGCCATGGCTATTAGTCATAATTAGTGGATTTTCTTTATTTTCAATAATCTTGGGAACTCTATTTTTATTACAGACAGCTGAGATATATAGTGGCTGGGATATCCTTTTCACTGGTGGATTTTACTTCTCAAAGAATAAGATCTTTGGAACTATTGGAGAAGCTCAAGCACCTAGCAGGGGATTATTATTTGCATCATATGGTCCAGTAGTGACTCTGATTGCATTAGGGTGTTCGTTTATACTATTATGGAGAGGCATAAGGAGAAATAAATCTAATTCTACTTTCTTAGGTATGTGGGTAATTATTGCCACTTATATGGCATGGACCGCTGGTCGTTTCATTATCAATGCCACTCCCGCAATGTCAGTTGTTGGTGGCATTGGCATAACCATGCTATGGAGAAGTTCCAAGCCCTTGGAGTTTGCAAAGGAATGGAGGCGTTCAGGCATCGGTAGCCCTAGATCTAGATTCAGATCAATTTGGCCTGCTACTAAGTCAAGACCTGGTGTGCCAGCAATTATTTTAGTACTACTACTAGTAACTTCTCAACATACTACTTACGGAATTGACTCAGGAATTCCCAGGAACTCAGAATCCTCAGAAGATATAGATAGAAATTTGTATAATTTAGCTCCAGATATTTTCAGAGAAGATTTTTGGTTCATTCCATCTCTACTCAATGGGAAAGAATACAATCAAGACACAGGTCTTTGGTACATGGGAACATTTGGACCTAGTTTCAATTCAGCTGGATGGAATGAGGCATATGAATGGCTTTCCGAGCAAGATACTGAAGTAGGTTTCAGTGAAAGGCCAGCGTTTGTTTCATGGTGGGATTATGGATTCCAGGCTTTAGCATCAGGACAACATCCAACTGTTTCCGACAATTTCCAATCAGGAATTCCAAACAGTGGTGGAATGTTGCTATCATCAGGTCAAGAAGATACTTTAGCAATGTTCATTGCTACATTAGCCATGGGTGATCAAAAATATAATGATGGTAATCTTGGAGATGAATTCACTAACTCTCTTCTAAATCATATGTCTACAGAACAAGTAGAGGAATTTGTTAAAATTTCTCAAAATAAAGATGCTCAATTTGTTTTAGATCGTTCCATGTCTGTATTCTCAGAATTTAATGGAGTAGAGCTACTTAAGGGATATCCATTGGATACTCGAGGAATCCCTAGTGAAGAGGAACTTTGGGTAATTTTAGATGATGGAGAAATAGTCGGAGAGTCAACAAATAATGATTCTAGAGCCTTCTCTCTCTATAATGAAACTAGACAATCCTCATCTTCCTTTGAGATTGGAGATCCATCTCATTATGACATCGGCGGTTACAGGTATACTACCGATTTGATTTCTGATTACTATGACGTTTCAACTTCTCTACACAGAAGTAATGCAAAGTTCGGACTATTACGTTCATTCTTGATTTCAGCCTTCGAAATGGATAAATTAGTAAATATTTATGATGATGTTTCAAAAATAATCTATTCTGTCGCTAATTACAATGACTCTCCAGGAAATGAAATAGAAAGAAATAATGAAATTAGATATTTTGCAGTAGATAATAGATTATTCCCTCTAGGTGGGTCTTATTACGAGGATTCACAATATCACAGAGGCCAGACGACAGGAATTTTCCATGCACCGACTTCACTTTCCGGACTAGATTTAGATACCTATATTTCCACCCTGTATCAGACACAAAGAGGAGATGGACCAATAATTCCTCGAACACAACAACAGTATGAACAGGAGTACTTGGAAGATGTTGTCAGACAAAGCTCAGGCGCATCTTCAGACTCATCAGATGTAATCCGAATGATAGATATAGATTACCAACATTTACCAGAATTCTTCGAAACTATGGTTGCTAGAACATACGTCGGATATGGGTCATCTACTTTGGGACTACCTGGTGACGCCGAGACCCCATCAGTATGGTTTAATCCGGACCAAACTTATGTTACTGGCGCTCCTGGCTCTTATTTGCAAAATGCCTTTTCTCTACCCGGTGCAATGATGAATCATTTCGTCATTTCAAATTGGTATGATATCGAAGAATGCGAAAAAGATGAAAACGGAGATAAGGTGAAAAGAAATTGTGGAACTATATATGATTCATACAGTGAAAATGGCGGTAGTGTTGTCAAGATTCTAAAATACTACAGCGGAGCTTCAATTGAGGGAACTGTAGAACTTAGTGGAAATCATCCGATTCCCAATGCTAGAATTTTAATCGAACGTGATGCATTCAGTGGAGAAGAAATACCAAACGAAAATGGAGAAATTATTGATAGCGATCCTAGAACATACTGGATTCCTATTGGTTCTACGCAAGCTGATGAAAATGGAGAATATTCATTCACAGCACCAGCAGGAAAAATTAGAGTTTCTGCATTTTCAGGTGAGCCAGATTTAGAGTCAGCTAGAAATTCCATAATCTCATCCAATGTGGGAGAGTCAATGTATGAGTTATTCATCGAGAAAAATACTCAAACAAGATCTATTAATCCGGTCACAGGAATTTTAGGCAATGTTTTCGGTTCTACTTGGCTTTCTGAATCGATTGTGAATATTTCCGGAACAGATGGACACAGTAATGGGGAAGTAAAAATTGACGTACCAATTTATGTTACACCATCTTCCGCATCTGGAATCCTATCTTGGACAGGTGAGCCCGAATATGATGGGCAACCAATTCTCGATGGTCGTGTTATTTTATCTCCTACATCCGAAGAGATTTCAATCACTCCTTATTCTTTGGAAATTTCCAATGGTTCTATCACCGGAGAGGAACTAGAATTCAATGGATTCGGGCAAGTCACCTTTACTGGAGAAGGAACCGTAAAGTCCGGTGGAATTATATCTGTATCAGATTTTACTGGTAATCATACGCAAAAAATTTACAACAATCATAGTATGACTGGAGAAGGAATATTTTCCGGAAAAGGGAAATTAAATGGACAGTTGATAGGCGCCTCTGACATCCCTTCTTGCGTTAATGAATCTGTTCCAATAGGCGAGGAATATTGCATTATAGAAGCTAATAACTATTTGATTAATGGCACCGTTTTAGCAACAGGAGTGTTTACTTCAGAGGGAGTAAGTGAATTGACAAAATCATTAACTCAAGCCACTTTCTTAGGCTCCGGGGACTTTGAAATAAATACCTCTAATGATTTGGTTAGTTATGGATCATTCAATGGAACTGGTCAATTCTTTGGAACTGGAGAGTTCAGTGGAGATATGGTCCAAGCAGGATCATTCCATCTTACTAATGCTCTTCCAGGGGATTACAATATTTCAGTAAAGTTTAGCGATAATTCGACTATTGACCTAGATCAAATATTTGTAGTCGGAGACCCTCAACCTCAACCCTCTAGAGTTACAGTGTTCGGTGGATCTATCAAAGGACTCTTACAAGATTCATCAGGGACGATTATTGATGGAGTTTACTACCTATTGAAGAATACTGACAATATTACCTCTGCAACCTCTGAGTGCTCAGCTAATGTAACTCCTTCATGCTATATCACGCCCGATGAGGATGGAAAGTTTGTTGTTCAGCCAATTATCCCTGGTGACTATAAACTTCAGACAGACCTAGACAACGATGGTTTTCCTGAACTATCCGAACAAATATCAGTAAGTTCTGATGCCCTCAGTTCTTATGAATTTATCAACCCCATACCTCACAAGTCTGATATCACTTTCACCCTATCAGACGATTCAAACTTAGACTCAAACCTCAATCTAATTATCAGGGCCGAAAATAATTCATTAGAACCTGTTTCCCCTGTTTATGATGAGGAATTAGATCAATATTTCGCGGAACTTACTCCGGGAGTATGGATATTAAATCATACTTTAACCGATAATAAACAACTGTGGGAGAGAATTGAAATTGGAAATGAGGATATTTCCACTTCTTTCTCATTTAGGGTTAGCCAAATTGTGAATGGAACTCTGAAATATTCAAGTGATATTATCACCGACTCTCCCATTCAAAATATTGGTGGAGAATTAATCAAATTCCAATGGGGAGATTTCTCTTTGTCTACAGTCACCGATAACCAGGGCAGTTATAGTGTAATTCTTCCCAGAGGAGTGGAAGTTAATGCAACTTCACAAGTTGCCGCAGGAATTAATGGCTTTTTCTCTAATGGTAGTAGATTTACCGTCAGCGAAGGAATATCTGATCAAGACATAGTGCTATCTGAAGGAGTGAATATAGAGGGATCAGTAAGTATAAATAGACCAAATAACCCTTATACTTCCGAATTAAAGGGATGGGAAAAGGTATACGTAGAAGCAACCAACACTGATTTAATTTCTGAAGCAATCTTCAGGGAACCTGTTTCTCCAAATGGCCAATTCTCTCTAATCTTGCCAACAGGAAATTGGTCTTTCACATTGGATACAGGAAATCATCAATCGAATATTGTCTCAGCAGACATTAGCGAAGTTAAAGATTTAGAGTTGATAATCACTCCAGAGTTTAACAGTTCGGTACATATTTCCATGTTCATAGATAATTATATGGATGGAAATATATCCAATGGAACTTTAGTAGACTTTGATTTCAAAATTAAATCTCTACAGTCTAATGGTTCCGGATTAACGGTTGAAGTAGGCGGAGATGCCTGGACTTCCAGAGGAAAAGCAACAGTCTCACTAGAGCCTGGTTCTTATCAAATAATTGTAGAACGCGCAAATTCAACGGCTGGAGATTTATTTGATACTATCTATGATTTAAATGATATTTTCCACGTGAGTATGCAAAATTCCGAAATTAATCATTTCGTTAGTTTTGAACCTCTTTTCCTAACTAACTTTACATTAAGAAACGAGTCCAGCTACAAATTGATAAATCAAGAAGTGACTTTACAGAATATCGAGAATGGTTGGATTAGAACATTTAATACAAATCAAGATGGAATGATTAGTGAATATCTCAAAGATGGCGAATGGTTAGTTGTTGTACCAGATTTTGAGTCTGAAACTGATTCATTTGAAGGACTTAGACAATTAATTCAAGTCTCATACAATGGAATAGGACCTCAAGAATTCAATTTACAAACAAAGAAACTAGCAGAGATAACAATTGATTTTTCTCAAGCCTATCCTTTGATATCAGATGAATCAGTAGAATTAGAATTTAGCTCTCAGGAAGACTTGGGCTCAATAATATCATCGCAAGCACAAATATCTGACGGACTATTTATGAGGTTAACTCAAGGGCTCTGGAATGTACAGCTAAATTCTACTGATAACCAGGGAATAAGGCTAATTATTCCCAATCAGTCTATCTCTAATACTGGAATATCTTCAGGTCAGGAATTATCTATCGAATTGACTATTAATAGATTTGTTGAAGTTAGTGGGAGAATATACTGGGATCTAAATGATGATTCCAATCCCGATTCGGGTGAAGGACTAAGTAATGTATCTGTCAATATGACTCTAGATTCAGGAGAAAACTTCAATCTAAAGACAGATGATTTGGGACATTGGTCAATTTTCCTACCTTCAAATTCGGTAGCTAACTATACTGTGGAGAAAGATGGATTCGAGTCTTCTAATGCCACACTTGAAATTCAAAATTCAGCTTTGACCAGAAATACTGAGATTAGCGCAGGCAATGTAACCGTGACAGGTGCTCTAAAATATATCTCAGAAGACTGGATTTTTGAGGATGATTGGACTATAGAGTTAATTCCCGCCCAAGGAATAGAAAGGGATCGAGTAATTCCAACTAAAGTCCAAAATCAGGAAGGAGATTGGACTGGCGAATGGTCTGCATCATTAGAGCCCGGTTCATGGATAGTTTATGCTATGATTAATTCCCCCGAAGAAGAGCCATATCTAGTTTCTGTAGAAAAATTAGAAGTAGATATTAATGGTGGAAATATCATTTCTCGACTATCTTCGGGTGGAATGGTATACTTGGATACGACATGGATAGATTATGATGGAAATATCAAAACACTTCTTGATGTCGTTGATGAAGGTCATGACTATGAACTCTTACTCGACATTGGAATGGGGATTTCTTGGTCGGAAAAAATAGATAATAATGGAGTTTTAGAAATCTTACTTCCTGCTGGCAGGGTAGATGCCTCAGGTACTTTCAAAGTAGTTCAGAAAAATATGGAAATGACCTATTCAGGTGGCCAAGGAGTGAATATTAGATCCGGTCAAGATAGCCCACTAACTACACTCAACATTGAGAGAATTTCGGAACATGATATTCAGATATCATATAGTCAAGAACATACAGCTGAGTCTACACTGGAAACTATCTGCGATGAAGTTTGTAATTATACTAGCTCAGTATTTTCATTAGAAGTTATCTATCAAGGTAATAATCCATATGATAGTTATGATGTAGAAGGATCCGTATCAGGAACTGACAGTGAAAATTGGGAAATAGAGTTCTGGAATTCATCTGCAAATAATGGAACAGGAGAGTGGAACTCTTCAGTTTCAATTGAAATGGGGCTAGATAATTCTTTAACAATTCCCGATTTCAAGGTTAGAGTTACTCCTGGTAATCAAAATAATACACACCATTTACAGTTTGGCCACAATATTGAGGTTATATTTAATTCGAAACAGGGCGGATATTCAACCAAGCATTCGTTATCAGTTAAAATTCCAGAATTTTCTAATCTAGAATTTGATGATGATTCATTAACTGTTTATTTCAGTCCAGAAGATCGAACTATCAATGTCCCAGTTAGCTTTTCTAACCTTGGAAATAGCGACGAGACATTTTTCTTTGAATATTCTGACCACCCAGAATGGACTATTTCTGGGCCACAGTCACAATTGACTGCTCCATTTTCTAATGGATTAAATTCACTTAATTTATTCTATATTGGCGATAGCTCCGCGGAGTTAAAATCAGAGTATTATTTCGATTTATCTGTTTCAGATGACGATAATAATACATATTCTACACAAATTACCCTAATCCGTGATACTCCAACTTTATCGATAAATGGAGATAGTATTCAACTTCAAGGTGGTGGCAGACCAGTTGTTGGCGAGATTTCCACTTACGTAGTTGAGGTTATTAACCATGCGAACGTAGATGCAACTGATATTACCATAAACGCAACCTTGTACAATGATATCACTGGTACAGAAGCAGCTGGAATTCAAATAACAAGAGTTGGATCTATACCCGCTAAGTCCTCACAAATCTTCTATCTTCCTATGAATTTTGAAAATTACACTACTCCTGGAAAATATTCAATAATTTTCGATATCGACCCCCCAGGTTATGAGCCTGGAGTCGATAAACCACAGCCATGCAGTGGTACCGAAAATCTTCTATTTTGTGTTAAAGAGGCTCAATTGTGGTCAAGCTCGGTTGATGAAGACCAGAATTGGTTAATGTGGATATTTGTCTTAATGTTACTCATAGCATTGATTACTCTGACAAGAAGATCAGGTAGAAGGCCCGGTGCACCTTTCT
>DAJW01000101.1 GCA_002496485.1 Euryarchaeota archaeon UBA36 | reverse complement strand
ATGTCTGCATTTATTTCGATTATATCAATTAATTATTATGATGTAGTAGATAATGGAGTATTGTTATCTCTACTAGCTCTACCTCTAGCTTTGTTTCTTTGTTTTAGAGTCTTACGAGATTATGATACTAGGAAGTTATCTATGGCCAACTGGGCAACGATAGGAATCCATTTCATTACTGGTGTCCTAATGATTATCGGCATAAAATATATGTGATTATTTATTTCTGATTAATACTTCTATGTCTTCAATCTCTTTCGGGCAACTCTTAGTAATTATCTCTGGCCCATTTTCTGTGATAAGAATATCATCTTCTATTCTTATTCCTATTCCTGCGTATTTGTCTGGAATTGATACATCTGATCGCCATTTTGAGAAATATAATCCGGGTTCGACAGTTACAATCATCCCTGGCTGTAAAGATGGACCTGGATTATCATCTCCTTTCCTGCCACCACCAACATCATGAACATCTAGACCTAGTAAATGTCCAGTGCCATGCATGAAAAAATCTCTATATCTTCCATCAAAATTCTCTCCAATTATGTCACCTAAGTCAGTATCTATTATCCCTAATTCTAACAACCCCTCTGATATATGTAATACAGAAGATTCATGCATTTTATTCCAATCAAATCCTACTTGACACGATTCTATAGCAGCCTTTTGTGCTTTTAATACGATTTTGTATATTTCCTTTTGTTCTTTGGTAAATGTACCATTGATAGGCCAGGTTCTAGTAATATCGGAAGCATATCCATTAATCTCACATCCTGCATCAACTAAGACTAGGGAGCCTTCCTCAATTACAGAATTATTTTTCTTGTAATGTAAAATCGTAGAATTATCTCCACCACCAATTATTGGTATGTAACTAGTTTGAGATTTATTCATTTTATAAAATTGCTCAATTATTGCTTGTAACTCCCATTCACCCATGCCTGAATAAGATTTCTTCATCGCTTGTATTATAGCAGATGATGCAATTGCACAAGAAGCGCGCATATGTTTTATTTCTGCATTAGATTTTATCACTCTTAGTTTATCAATTAAGATGTTAACATCATTTACATTAGATAGAAAATTGTCAAATGAATCTCTAGATTCTAAATTTTCAACTATTAAATCGACAAAATATTTAGGTTTTTGATTTATGTGAATTTTTTTATTTTTTGACTTTACTACTACTAAATCCTGGAATAAAGAATGTATGGATTTTGCATTATCTACTGGCCAAAATTTTCTTGCCCCTTCTACTCCCTGTCTTCTACCTTCCCATATTTCTTTCTCTGTATTTGTAGGATTGACATATAATGTTTTTATCCAATTACTACCATTATTTTCCATTAATAAAATACTATTTTCCTCTTCCCAACCACATAAATAAAGCATATATGAATTGGCCCTGAACGAATAGTTTACATCATTCGATCTAATCATAACATCATTGGTTGTAATAATTACAATATCATTTTTGGAAATAGAATTGAGTAGAGATTCCTGCCTTTGCTCATATTCAGACTTAGTAAAAGGCAACTTTGGCATCATTGGTTCTAGTCATCCGTATTTTATTAGTACTTGCAATTATAATGAAAAATCATACCCATTTTGGAATATTTTCTTGTTTTTGTCTTTTTCGCCTATATGAAGATATAGAATAAATCAAGAATCCAAAAGAACCCAGTAAGAAAAGGATATAAATATTAAATGGGGCATCAGTTTGACTTTTTCCAATAATTAACGAAATTGTACTAGCCTGATTATCATTGTCTATAACTTCAAGTGTAAGTATATAGCCATCTCTAATATCTTCAGGCCATTCTATTTCTCTAGTACTTCCCTCATAAGTAGGAATATTATTTATTTTCCATATATATCTGAGGGAGTTAGCGTCATTTACAGTATCAGACGATTCTGAGGCATCTAAGTATATTGATTCGCCTTCCTTAATATCTATTGTATCTCCATCAAATTGTGATTGGTCATTGACATTCAATCTAACGAAAGGAGGTATATTTTCAATTATTATATCGAGCTTATTCGTGCCTATATTTCCTGCCTTATCTATAATCTGAAGCTTTAGTTGGAAATGTCCAGAGTCATTTGTTGGAATATTCATCGACATCATTTCTCGTCCAGATTTAATAAATACTGGAGTATTATCAAATGATGTATTTTTTGAGAAAGTCCATATGTAATATAACTCTGATCTACCCCACTGTGGATCTAGCGAATCTGAGGCATCGAATTGTATGTTTTCACTGCCCTCTACAATTTTTGTTAATCCATTAATTGAAACTGTAGGACTAGTTTTATCGATTCTAAATTTTATACAGTCCATTGACATTGTCCCTTCTATAGGAGATTTATCTGAATGTGATCCAACATACATCACATAGTTTCCATCTGAAAAATTATTGAGATTTACTCGAGCATGGAAATTACCTGAGTTTTCTAATCTATATATTGAATCATCAAATATAATATCCGAATATTCCATATCTAAATATTGTTCATTGGAAGTATCTCTACAGTCTAAATTCTGAGATTGTAGCTGAATTGAATATGTCATGTAGGGATTTGAATTATCGATTTTATTTGTGAATCCTGTAAAATGAAAATAATCTGAAAACCAAGAGTTTTCTTGATCTTTATCTATTACTAATGCTGGTGCTAAAAGTTTAGTATCAGCTGATTCTGTTTCTTCTAAAATGTAGAATGATAATACTTCAGTGAATATCTGTCCCGACTCAGTCTGGACATACATTTCTAGATAACATGTACATGAATTAATTTCATAATCAATATTAATGTTGAAAGTCCATTTTGTTCTGTTTTCTGTGGAATTAACGATAGATACTTTGTCTGTAATTATATCGGAATTTATTATTGAGGAATCACTTAGTAGGGTCCACCATATTGATGTAGGCTCTTCCTCATCTTCTATGTATCCACTAATTGATGTAGTACTTACTATTGTCATTCCTTGCTCATTATCGAAAGAAATAATTGGAATATTACCAGCTGTGTTTGCAGACACATTTGAAGATTGTATAATTAATGAAAAAATTATTACTACAATAAGTGAAATATGCTTTTTCATGTGTATACGAATAGAAAATTATTTTTGAATTGATTGATTAATTGTTTTTTCTACCTTTCAGATATTTGCATTTTCCATGAAAGTTCATCTAACCATAATCCTAATGTTTCTAAATCAACAAATTCCATACTTGATTGGGCAGATAATACACATTCACAAGCTGCAGCGGCTAAGGTTGCAGAATCGCGCATTCCCATTCCGTGTCCAAGTGCTGCTGCCAATGCTGTAGCAGCCGCATCATGCAGTCCAATTTGCTGCTCAGGACTCGTTGACATGCATGGAATGTGTAAGTAGTCCTGAGTATTTTCGTAAAGTGTAACGCCATTAATGCCGCCCAAAACCAATAATGATTTCCAATTATATTGATTGATTAGATTAAATGCTGCTTCTTTAGATGAGTTTACCATCATTCTCCTTCTAAGTAATTCAAGCCCTCTAATTTCAAAAAGTACGACAGTAGCTCCTATACTTTTTTCCAAACCTGTCAATTTGGGATCTACAATAACTGGAATATCTAATTTTATTGACCGATTAATTAATTTTTGAGCTTCATCTGCAGTGATTACTCCCTTATCATAGTCAGAGATTACTAATGCGCAACTTTCTTTGAGTGATTTATTGGCTCCCTTAAATAATCTGATTGATATTTCTTCACTAAGTTTCTCTTGTGGGCCCCTATCGGCCTGGAGTAGCATTTGACTTCGATCTAGTAAACTTTCCCTGCTACCATAAAATCTAATTTTTGTTAGTGTTTTTCTATCTTTGGCAATAGAAATATTATCTGTATTGATATTTTTTTCCGATAGAAAATTTAGTATTGTTTTTCCTTCATCATCGTCGCCTACCGAGCAATAAAATTCAACATTCATACCTAATGAGTTTAGTCCTAGGGCTATATGAGCCGATGCACCTGGTGATTCCTCAGACCTAATAATCTTCACGACTGGTACTGGAGCCGTAGAAGTTAGATTATTGGCAAAACCATGATGATATCTATCTAGCATTGTATCTCCGATTAGAGTTACCTTTGAGCCATCTATTTGTTGTAATAAATTCTTTAATTTACTTAAGGAATTAGCTCTATCAAATTCTTCGTCGCCTTCCATAATAATTCACCGATGTCACCATTACAGATGATATTTGGGGATAGTGTCTAATTATAATATCTATACGAAGCTATGTGGAATCACACGAGGATAGTTGGCTTTATGAGGGTCGTTCAGCTAACCGTTTATGGGAAAAATCAGCTTTAGGCAGAAAAATATCGGATAATAAGATATTATTATCTGATGCAGAGTTATTATTTTGCCATAAACATAGAGGAGTAGAACTAACTGACATAGAAACTTTAAATTCAAATTATACTATGGATAAATGGATTAGTGAAAGAATAACTAGAAATCCTTATTTGCTAATGGAAACTACAATTTTAGAAGCTTTAAGAGCATCGGGAAATAAAATCGTATTAAAAAATAATTTAGAATCTATAGGGATATATGATAGTAATTCATGGGGACTAAGATGGAGTTCAGAGAAACATCCTTCAAATTCCGAACCAGTTTCCGAAATTCTATGGTTTTACTCAAATGAAACAATTTTGCACGGAAATAACAACAAAGGACCTATGGGGGAATTATTGGACTGGAAGGATAATTCTGGGACTATGAAAGTTCTACTTAATTGGCAAGAATTAGTATCAAAAAATGGTAGGATAGCGGAGATACTAGTAGTTGATGATGAACATTCTGTTGTAACATACAGAATTAGTGAGGCACATCCAGATGGACGTATGAATCCACCCACAGATTTGGACTTTGAGAAAATCTCACGTATTTCAAAATCTGAGATTGAGGGAAGTGGTACATTTTTTTCTGAAATTGATTCATGGCCAAATGAATGTATTGGGATTCCAACTTATGATGGTAGAAAGCTAGATTCAATTGAAAGCGAGATCTATCATAATATTATTCAAAAAAATAGCAAGAGCGATTTAACAGATTCTGCTAAGATACTTATTGATTTATGGAATAGAGGTCTTAATACTAGATCCGGATTCAAATATGGGACTAGTTGGCGATGCTATATTGGAGATATTGGAAAGGGTCACGCTCCATGGTTAGTGGTTGATTCGTCAAAGGAGGGCCCTAATAATTGGGCCGAGGTATGTCTATCCTCAAGGTTAGCATCTGGAGTAAATAAAAAATGGCTATATCCTATTTTTGACAAAGGTTCTTGGAGATATCTAGAAGTCTCTAGACCGCCATCTGATTCGAGATGGTCTAATCCGAATAAATCATAATCTAAATTAATTTTCATCATTAGATGATTTAAGCCAACCTTTTTCATCTGAGTAATCCCCAAGTTGTTCTAATCTCTTGAGCCATCCCTTTGCTCCGGCAGATTTAGTTGTTCTAACTAACCAAACACCCCCAAATATAGTGTCCCAAAGACCTTGATTATCCCTTTTAAATCTAATAAATAAGTAGTCAATTATCGTTGGCAATAATATAATAAATCCTAATCCGAATAGTATCTTACCTCCTGAAGTGGATAAGTCTTGAGTAGAAGTTGCAGTAAATACAATTCCTACTAGAACTAACCCGAAAGTTAATCCCTTGAATGTAAGATAAGACCATTGCGGTTGTGAATTCTTATGGGTAATATAGCTAGT